>DATHOI010000561.1:0-6168 GCA_035485095.1 Polyangiaceae bacterium
TGGTCGAGCGCCTTTTTGCCCTCCACCTGCTCCGGGCTCATGTAGTAGGGCGTGCCCATGGTCACGCCGGTGCGCGTTTCCATCCCGCCAAAGCGAGGACCTTTGGTTTTGGCGATGCCGAAGTCCAGCACCTTGGCGAGCTCTTGGTCGTCCTCGCGCACGAGGAAGATATTGTCCGGCTTCAGATCGCGGTGAACGATGCCGCCCGCGTGTGCGCGGCCAATGGCCCGCGCGACCTGCGTGATGATCGCGAGGGTGCGCTCGGGCGTGAGCCGTTTTTCCCGCTCCAAGCAGTCTGCCAAGCTTTGCCCTTGCAAGAGCTCCATCACGAGGAAGGGCGTGTTCTCGTGCAGGCCGTAGTCGAGCACCTGCACCACGTGCGCGCTGCGCAGCGACGCTGCGGCTTGCGCCTCGCGCTTGAAGCGTTCTGCGCCCTCCACCGTCGAGGCGATCGCTGGATCCATCAGCTTGATCGCGACCCAGGAGTTCAGCGCCAAATGCTCGGCCAGCCAGACCGAGCCCATGCCGCCTTTGCCGAGCTGCCTGTCGAGCCGATAGCGACCTGCGAGAATTCCCTGCATGCCTGGACCAACCTGGATTGTACGACCAAATCGCATGCCGGGACACGAGGATCGAATCCGCTCTCCACTCTTGCTTTCGCTTTATTGGGCAGTACAGATGGCGGCCGCGCGTGAGCTTGACGCAGTCTTTCTGCCTCCTTACGCTCCGCCGCATGCGTTCGGCCGTGCGCGCTCTAGTGAGCTATTCCTGTCTCGTTACCCTCCTTGGGCTCGCTCCCGTCGCTTGCGGTAACCGCTACCGTCCTATCGAGGCTCATGACGTGGCAATCGCGGCAGATCCGAACGCGACGTACGCCGTCGTGCTCGACACGCTGAAGAACGACCGCTACGAGCTGGTCGATCAGGACGCGGCGGGTCACGCCGTGCGCGTGCGCAGTCATCTCGATCAGCACGACCCGTCCAAGTTCAGCATCATCCTACTGCAGGTCGACGGCGCGGCGGTGCACTTGTCAGCGTCCGGTTACCTCGTGCATCCGGATGGCACGATTCACAAGAGCCTGAACTCCGAGCTCGCCTCGTTGCAAAAATCACTCGGCAAGCGGCTCGGCTCGCCGGGTGGAGCACCGCCTTCCGCGGCGTCGCCGGCTCAAGAGCTACCGCCAGCGCCGAGCGCGCCGCCTGGATCATTGCCCGTGGCGTGGAGCGAGCCCGCCTATGATCCCAGTGTCTGGGGGCACGGCAACTTCACCTGTTTGCCGGTCAAGCTACCGGCTCAAGATCAGGCGCAACTCGCGCTCAAGTTGTCCAACGGCGAGAACGCCGACGTGCTGCTCTCTCTCGCCTACGCGCCGGAGCTGTGCCGCTCACCCGGTGAATGTAAGCTGCCCGGTGGTTGCCCAGCGCTCGGCATCGGTGACGCGGAGCGCGTGTCTCGTTTGGCGGGGCGCTTGTCCAAGAGCGAGATCGGCCCACAAGCTACTTTGTTCTTCAAAGGCCAAGCGGTGGCGGTCATCGATTTGACCCGTCACGGCTCGATTGCGCAGGCCATGACCGAGGTCAAACACTGACGCCGCATTGGTTCTTTACGCACCACGTCGCGTCGATCGTGACCGACGTATTGGTGCTCGGCTTCGTCGTGTCGCTCTTACGACAGCGGCGCCCGGCCGGTAGCGCCATCGCCTGGCTGCTCGCAGTCGTGCTGATTCCGTATCTGGGCGTGCCACTTTACTTGATATTCGGGGGGCGCAAGTTGTCGCGCCGCGCGTCCAAGAAACGGCGCATCGGGGCGCATTCCAATGCCAAGGAACCGAGAGGCTGGGCGTCGACAACGCTCGGCCAAGTCGAGTGGCTGGACGACGGCGTTCTCGCGTATCAGCAGTTCTTGGCGCAAATCAACGGTGCCAAGCGCTCGATTCGAATCGTGACTTTTCTGATCGGTGACGACGAAACTGGGCGCTCGCTCGTTCAAGCGATGACGCGGCGCGCCCGTGAAGGGCTGGAGGTTCGACTCTTACTCGATGACTTGCTGCGCTTTCACGCGCCGCGCGGCGCACTGCGCGAACTGCTGGCCGCGGGGGCACGCGTGGAGCGCTTCATGCCGCTCGTTCATGTGCCGTTTCGCGGCCATGGCAATCTGCGCAATCATCGCAAAATCGCCATTTTCGACGGCGAGCGGGCGATCGTCGGCGGCATGAACCTCGGTCACGAGTACATGGGTCCGACTCCCGACAAAGAGCGTTGGCGAGACGTGTCACTGCTCGTCGAAGGTGAGGCGGTCCGCGAGCTGGACGCTGTGGCCAGAGCAGATTGGGAATTTGCGTGCGGCGAGCGCCTGAGTGAAGCCGCGCAAGGCACGCCCGGCCTGATTGCGGTGCAGGTCGTACCGAGTGGTCCGGATTCGGAGAGCGACCCCATCTACGACGCGGACTTGACCGCCATCTTTCGTGCGCAAGAAAGGATCTGGATTGCCACGCCTTACTTCGTGCCCGACGAAGCGCTGCTCCGTGCGCTGCTCATCGCCGTGCGTCGCGGAGTCGACGTGCGCGTCGTCACTCCCGAGCGGTCCAATCATTTGCTCTCGGATTGCGCCTCGGGCTCATGCCTGCGCGACTTGAGCGCCGCTGGCGTGCAGATTCGCCGCTACAACAAGATGCTCCATGCCAAGACGTTGCTCGTGGACGATTCGCTGGCGGTGGTCGGCTCTGCCAACTTCGACATGCGCAGCTTGTTCCTGAACTACGAGATCGCGCTATTCTTCTCGGGGCGCGCTGAAGTCGAACGCTTGAGTCGTTGGTTCGAGGTGAGTTTCAGCGAGACCAGTTTGGGTCCGCCGAAAGCGGGCTTCCTGCGCAGCGCTGTCGATGACGTGGCCCGCTTGATCGCGCCGCAGCTCTGAGCGCCGCTTCAGCGACGCGCCGCTGGCGTGCGCATGCGAAGCGATGCGATGCGATGCGATGCGATGCGGCAAAGTCAGTAGCTACTGTTGATCGCCGTGCTCGCGACTGTGCGCGAGTAAAAGTCGTATCTTGACCATCATTTTCGTTGATCGTTTTTTGAAACTAGCTGAACGTCGTATTGCACGTGTGCTGCGCTCGCGTGCCGCTGGACGTCTGAAGCTTCGAATGGTTGGCCAATGACGCACGATGAGACACCTCTCGACCGACGCTTCGTTCGCAAGCTTGCGGCGGGCACCGTGTTGCTTCTGATCGGTGGCTACGGCTGTAGCCAAGCGCCCAATGGTCTGTTCTCGGCGCAAGGTGGCGCTCCTGACAGCTCGGACGCCGCGGGTTTTCCCGCGAGTGGCGGCGCTGGCGGGCTACTTTCAACGAACGGCGGCGCGGCGAACGGCGGTTCGAGTCTCGTTGGAGCGAGCGGCAGCACCTCCGTTGCCGGCGCGGTCAATCTGCCCTCGGCCGGCGCCGCGGGTAGCGCGCAAAATTCTGCCGGCTCCAACGACGGCGGCGGGGCGAATGGCGCTAGCGGCGGAATGCCGAACGGCGCGGGCGGCACGGGCGGCGCGCCCGCACCGAGCGCCTGTGACGGCAAGTTAGTGACACCACCAGCGCTGGTCGCTGACTTCGAACAAGGTGTGGCAGGTTGGTACGGCTACATCGGTGCTAACCCAGCCCCCGTCATGAGCGAACAGCCCGGTGCCGCGCTGACCCAGCATGCGGCTGAGTTCAGCGGTGGCGCTGCAAAAATATCGGGCATGTATTTCCCGATGGCGTGTCGAGATGTCTCGAGCTTCGACGGCATCTCGTTCTGGGGTAAGAGCGCCGCCACCTCCGCGGTGCGCTTCCTGACAGTGATCCCCGCAACTGATCCGACCGCGGGCATTGGTGACTGCAACGCCGCCACCATGACGTGCTCCGATCATCCTGGGAAACCCCTCACTTTCGGCCCAGAATGGACGCTTTATCACGTGGCGTGGTCGGAGCTGATGCAGCTCGGCTTTGGCTCGAAGGCATCTTTTGCTGGTGTCATCAACGCCCTGCTTTGGATCAACGACGGGCCGGTCGACCATTTCGACTTTTCGATCGACGAAGTCAATTTCTACGCGGGCCCGTTACCGACGCCTTGAGTCGTGGTGTCTCGTTAGTCGTGCTCCGTGCTCGTTCATGACGTAGAGTCGGCCGCACAGATGTCCATTGCAGCGACCCATTGTCGGTGTCGGTCATGACGCTGCGCAGCCTCAAGCGGCGCGTCGCGCTGCTGATGGACGCCGTCGAGGACGACTACCAAGTCGGAATCTTGCGTGGCGTGAGTCAGGCGGCGGAGCCGACCAACCTACAACTCGTGTGCGTGGCCGGTGGAGTCGTGGGGGATCCCACGCTCGATCCGCGCTCCCAGCGCAACTTTCTCTTCGACTTGCTCGAGCCGCAACAGTTCGAGGGGGTGCTGGCGTTGTCCGGGGCGCTTGGCAACCAACTCGGTGCGGCCAAATTTGCCCAATTTTTGAAGCGTTTTTCCGGACGCCCGATCGTGAACTTGGGCATCGAGGTGCCTGCCTTGCACAGCATCTCGGTCGACGGCGCGGCTGGCATGCGCGGTGTCGTGTCGCATCTGATTCAGGTGCACAATCATCGCCGAATCGCGTTCATTCGCGGACCGGTCACGAGCCTCGAGGCCGAGCAGCGCTACGCGGCGTACTGCGCCGCTCTCGCGGACAACGGCCTTGCGCTCGACCCGCGCCTCGTGTTGCAGGGGACCTGGCTTCGCGAGTCCGGAGCGCTCGCCGTGCGTGAGCTGCTGGATGAGCGCAGCGTGCGTGTCGAGTCGATCAACGCGCTCGCCGCGGCCAATGACTACATGGCGCTCGGCGCGCTCGACGCTCTCGCCGACCGCGGCATCTCCGTGCCCGCCGAGATTGCAGTCACGGGCTTCGACGACTTGGACATCACGCGCTGCGCCGTACCGCCGTTGACCACCGTGCGTCAGCCGACCGGAGCGCTCGGTCGTGACGGTCTGCGCCGCCTGGTTTCGCTGATGAACGGCGCGGAAGAACCGCTGCACAGTGAGCTCGTTGCGCAGATTGTGGAACGGCGCTCGTGTGGTTGCGCCAAGGTCGAAGCGCGCTTGGCGGCGCGGCGAGCCAGCCTTCAGGGCCGCAGCTTCGAAGCCGCCATCGTCGAACGGCGCACGTTGATCTGCGCTGAGCTCGCGCGAGTCGCTCATGGCGCGCTATTCGGCGTCGGCAGGGGCTGGGAGCAGCGCCTGCTTGCGGCCCTGCTCAATGATCTGACTGGGCAAGGCTCTAGTGATTTCTTGCCAGCATGCGACCAAATCATGGTCAAGCTGCAGCGTGCCGGCGGAGAGCTGAGCGTCTGCCAAGCGGTGCTGGCCACCTTGCGGCGCGAGGTCAATGAGTGCGCGGCCGACGACGGCACGGTGCTCGCCCTCGCCGACGACCTGTTCGAAGCCGCGCGCGCTTTGGTCTCCGAGTTCTTGGTGCGTGTCGAGATATCGCGGAAATTACAGGCGCTGTTGCAGGTGCGCGAGTTTTCTCAATTGAGCGCGCTGCTGCTCGGCCAGACCGATCTGGCCACGCTTCGCAATACGTTCGAGGAGCGCTTTCGCGCGCTCGGCATTCCGGCGCTTGCGCTCGGCCTGTTCACCGAGCCGGGTGTGGTTACCCCCACTTGCCTGTGCCTGGCCGCCTACGGCAGCGCTCGTCAAAAACGCGTTCCTGAGACCTTTCGCGCCAGTGACCTTGGACCGCCCGACCTGTTCACGCAGGAACGCGGGGCACTGCTCGTGCAACCCTTGCTCTTCGAAGGCGCTCCCATGGGCATCGTCACCGTTGCGCTCGGAGCACTCGACATCACCATCTTCGAGCAGCTGCGCGAAATCCTGGGCACCGGACTGCGCGGTTTTCGTCTCGCCGCGTTAGAGCGAGCACCGCGCTAGCACGAGGTCGAAGCGCGCAACGAGCCTTCGAGAGCGCGCGCCACGGTGCCGCTCTCCCGCACGGTAAAACTCGATTTTTGACTACGATTTGTGTGGCTCGGCGCGGCGCGCTCGGTAACTTGTGATGGGTGCGATCAAAGCTCGTTGTGGGTATTGGCGTGTGCGTGAGTGTCCTCGTTCTGTTGAGTGCCTGTTCCGGCACGACGACACAGGGCAGCGCGCCGCGCCGTGGCAGCGGTGG
>DATHOI010000562.1:0-14132 GCA_035485095.1 Polyangiaceae bacterium
GCACCGCTGATCGGGCTTCGCTTCGATCGCACGTTCTTGCATGACGGCCGCGCATCGAGCGTGGCGGACGCCGTGAGCCAACATCAGGGCGATGGCTCCGAGGCCAACGCCGTCATCGCCGATTTCAACGCGCTCATGCCCGACGAGCAACAGGAGCTCATCGACTTCGTCACCTCACTTTGAGCCGAACGAGCATTCCCCAATGACATCCCCTTCTCGCTTTCGCAGAACGTCCTCGTGGTTGACAGCGGTCGCGCTGCTCGCGGGCGCGTGCGTGGGCTCGGGCAGCGACAGCAGCACTGCTGGGAACGACGCTAACGTGTTCATCGCCTTTGCCAGCGACTTTGCAAACTTTCGCAGTTGGCAATCATTCGATGTCACACAGGACGCAGCGCCAGGCACCGTGCACCCGGACGCGAAGCTCATCGAATACCTCAATATGCCGCCGCCGAGCGGCAGCACCCAATTCCCGGTCGGCACCATCATCGTCAAAGAGGGCACGGATGGGCCGGTCGCGGGACGGCAGTACTTTGCAATGGTGAAGCGCGGGGGTGGCGAGAACCCGATGGGCGCGGTGGGCTGGGAGTGGTTCGAGCTCCAAAACGCGGCCGACGGCACGCCGGGCATTCGTTGGCGCGGGGTGGGTCCACCGAGCGGCGAGCTGTACGGCGGAGATCCGACGGGCGGTTGCAATTCGTGTCACGTCTCGCAATGCGGCGGGAACGACGCCGTGTGTGCGAAGGCGGTTCAGCTTGCTCAATTTTAGGCGTATTCGAGGCGTCGTTGTCTCGGCTTTGGTGCTCGTCTCACGCCCAAGCTCGAGCTCGGACTGTATGTGACCTTCGCGCCAACGCCGGGGCAGCAGTACTTCACGTCCCAGAAGGACTGGGGCTTGAACCCCAGCGGCGGCGTCAGCATTGAAGCGACCCCGGCACTCCAGCCTGGAATTGAGTCGCTTTTGTACGCTGAATACACGAGCCTGAAGCTCACTCCTCGCCCCTATGACGTCGGGCCGCACGTCTATATCGGACCCACGCTGCTCAGTCAGTTTGGCAGACTGTGGTGGTCGGTGGGTGCCTACGCGCGTGCGAGCGATACCAAGCACACGCTGCAGCCGGGCGAGGCATACGGCAATTACTGGGTACGCAGCGTGATCGGCTACGAGCTCTAACCAACCGAGCAGTTTGTCTAAGCACCAAAATATGCTTTAGCCTGCGCTGCAATGGCTTACGCGGTCGTGGTGGATGTGCCGCCGGTGGAGGCGGAGGTGGCGCAGCGCGCGCTGACGACCTGCAATGCCGCGCTCGGCGCGGACCGCTGCGCGTTTGCGAGCGTAGGAGCAGTGGCGCACTGGTATGCCGTCGTACGCGTCGATCCCGAACGCAAAGCCGTGCTCACGATCCAGCTGTACGACGGAAGCGCCGAGGGAGTCCGAGTCGCAAGCAGTGCGCTCGAGTTCAAGGACCGCGATACCGAGCTCGAACGCTGGGCTTCCGCGGGCGTCGTCGTCGCCGCGCTGGTGGCCGCGCAAACCGCGCCGTCGCCCGAACCCGCGCCGCCACCAGCGCCCGTCGTCGCTCCCCCAACCGTTCTGCCGAAGCGACAGCCACGCCCCACGCTCGTCGCGCTCCGGCCCGTCTGGTTGCGAATGGATCTCGGAGCGACCGGGGGCTCCGAGATCCAGAGCGGCGCGTTGCGCTTCGGAGCACTGAGTCGTCTGGGCTTGGCGTTCTCCGAGATCCCAGCGGTCGTATTTGGGAGCGCGGCGTACACGGTGCGCGGGAGCGGGACGCCCGATCTGACCTGGTTCACGGCCTCGCTCGGCTTTGGTGCCCATGTAGGTTTCGGTCACGACCGCGGGGCCCTCGACGTGCGCACCGAGGGGGTCGTCGAATCGGTGACCATTCACGCGACTGAAGGTGCGCGCACGGACACCGCCCAGCGCACTCGTCTCGGTCCTCGGTTTGGCTTCGATCTGAGCGGCTATATCGCCAAAGATCTGGCTTTGGTGGCCGGAATCGAGGCCGCAGTCTTGCGACCTGGCGTCATGATCGCGGTCGGCGGGCTGCCAGCCGATCGACTCCCCCCGTTCAATTGGGGGTTTATTTCTGCCGTCCGATACGACTTTCGGTGACTGCTCTTGCCGCGGCGCTCCGACTAATCGAGCAGACACTACGGCTCGACTGGAAAGCTCGATGGTGACAGGCCCCGATGACTCTTCGTGCGATACTCCCCACTGCGATGCCTGAGCTCAAACATCTGCGAGCTCTCGTGGGCGGTCCCACGGGCGGCGCGGGCGAAGCGCCTTCCGACGAACGCATCGTCAGTGGCCTGCTCGCCGGTGACGAGTGGGCGGCCGAAGCGCTCTATGACCGCCTCCAGCCGGTCGTCGACCGCGCGCTACGACGCGTGCTCCAAAGCAACGGTGACGATCACGACGACCTAGTGCAGATCGTCTTCGAGCGCATCGTGCGCACCCTCACCGAGCGGAAATTCGCCGGCGCGTGCAGCCTCTCGACATGGGCCACGGCGATCGCTGCGCATGTGGGCATCGACGCGTTGCGCGCTCGTGTTCGCGAACGCGCCGTCGTTTGGGAGGATCGCGCGCGTGGGGACGAGCACGCGGCGCGCGTCTCGTCCGGCAACCTGGAGCGGCAGCTCGAGGCACGCGCAGAGATCGACGAACTGCATAGCATCCTCGGCGCGATGGACCCGGCGCAAGCGGAGACCGTACTCTTGCACGACGTGCACGGTCACGAGCTGACGGAAATTGCTCTGATCATGGGCGTGTCGGTGGCGGCCGCGCAGTCACGCTTGGTGCGCGGACGCAAAGAGTTGCTGCGTCGCGCGCGCGCTCGTCTCGGGAGGTCGTCATGAACGACGACGCCAGCGAAGTCAGGCGCCTGCTTTCGCCCCTGCGCGATCGACCCGTGAGCGTCGATCCGGAGCGGCTTGCGGCACGGCGCTCGCGAGTGGTCACTTCACTGAAGCGGGAAGTGCACGCGCTCGCAACCCAGCGTGCGGAGCGTCCGCGGCGTCGCGCCGGCTTCGCTGCCCTGGCACTGGCTGCCGCGGCTTGCTTACTGGCGGGCGCGCGGGTCATCACTCAGTACCACGCGGCTCAGAGCACGGCGACGCTCACCTTCGTGGGCAGCGTCGGTGACACGGTCACGCTGGGCGGGCCGAGTCCCCGAAATCTGCAATCGGGCGAAAGCCTGACTCGCGACCCGGGCGAAATCGACACCGCAGAACAGGGTTCAGCGGAGCTCGTGGGGAGCGCCGGGCTTGGGCTCCGATTGGGCAGCGCAACGCGCGTGGCGCTCGGCGGCCTCTTGGGCTCGGCACCCAAGAATCAAGCCGAGCTGCGGCAGGGCTTGCTCACCTGCACGGTTCCGCATCTGAGCGAAGGGCAACGTTTCTCGGTCTCGACACCCGACGCGCGCGTCGTGGTGCACGGTACCGTCTTTTCGGTGCGCGTCGACTCGAAGCAAGCCAGCGGCAGCCAAACCTGCGTCTCCGTCACGGACGGCGTGGTCATCGTGCAACACGCGGGCACCGAGACGGCGCTCAACGCTGGGGATAGCTGGGGCTGCTCGCAAGACGCGGACGGCGATGCGAAACCGAGCGACACGGCGCAACAAGACGTGACGCAAGACGGCGAAGGTAGCGCTACGAATCGTGGCACCTCGCATGGCGTGCTGCACGCGCCAGATCACGGCACGCTCAGCGACGAGAACCGCTTGTTTCAAGCGGCACTGGCCGCAGAGCGGCTGGGGCAACAGGACAAGGCGGAGCTCGACCTCAATCGCTTGCTCTCCAAATACCCGAGCTCTCCACTGGGACCGGAAGCGCGCCGCGCGCTGTCGAGAATCGCGGGCAATTCGGCGGGAAAGTGACGCTGCCAGCAGCACTGTACGAGCTTCGACGCGCCGTCGCTACGCTCGCGGCGACGCTAGTGCTGGGCGCCCCCCTCGCCTGCACGAGCGAGACTCAGGTCAACCTGCTCGAGCCCTTGAGCACCGCGGCGTCGAGCTCCGGCTCTGACACCGGAAGCTCGGACGGCTCCGCTTCTCCTGACGCGGACAGCAAGGACGCCGCTGCCACGCTCGACGCGGCGCCAGAATCGCAGCACCTGATCCATCGCTATAGCTTCGATGGCGACGGCATTGCCGTGCTCGATTCCGTGGGCAACGCGGACGGAGAGCTGCGAGGTGGCGCCACGCTCGACGGCTATGGTCACGTCACACTCGACGGCCAAGACGACTACGTCAATTTGCCGAATGGCTTGATCTCGGGCTTGACCGACGCGACGCTAGTCGCTTGGCTCGCGTGGAGCGGCGGCCCATGTTGGCAGCGCGTGTTCGACTTCGGCAGCACCGACGCGGGCGAGGACATGGTCGGCAACGCAACGAGCAGTGTGTTCGCAACCACGCTGGCCTGTCCAGGCAACGGTCCGTCGACGGCATTCGGCACCACTGGCATTGAAGCGTCGGTCGACAGCAACATGCCCTTCCCACAGCTCGAGAATCAACCGATCGCGGTCGTGCTCGACGTGACGAACGCCAAGCTGCACCTCTATGCAGCAGGCGTGCTCGTCGGCACTGATGCGCTTGCCCATCCGCTCTCCGAAATCTCGGACGTGAATGATTGGCTGGGACAGTCGCAGTGGTCGCAGGACGTGCACCTGCGGGGCACGTACGACGAATTTCGCATCTATGACATCGCGCTCAGTCCCGCGCAGCTCGCGGCCGTCGACCAGGCCGGTCCCGACGTGGTCACCCCTTAGTTATACGGCAAAACAGCACCGGCCGAGCGGCGCAGCCCGAGCTGACTATTGGGGTTGCAATCAGCGGCGAAACGACTACGTTCCGCGAGCCCTTCGGTCGGCGACCCCGATGCGAGGAGCGGTCCGGGGCGTAGCGCAGCCTGGTTAGCGCACTTGACTGGGGGTCAAGGGGTCGGCGGTTCGAATCCGCCCGCCCCGACCACTTTTTGTATCATCAGCCACTAGCCCAGAAGTTTTGGTAGTACGGAGACGAACTCTGGTCGAGTAGTGGCAATGGCAATGCCGATCGATGGCGTGACGGAACCAACAAAAGATCCCCGGATCGTTCTTTCCGCACTTGCTCAGAGCCGACCGGCGCTCGATCTCAGCACGCTGGATCTGTGCTTTTTGGCGGCGCTGTACCTGCGCGCCGACGGCGCAGCGCTCACTTCCTTCGACGAAGAGAAGCTCGGCGAGGTGTTCGATTCGGTCTGCGCGTTGCTGGAACCACGCCCCGAAAGCCTGAGGCGTCGAGCGACGAACACCATCCAGCGTCTGCGCGATCAGAAAATGTTGGCGCGAGTCGACGGCGCTGGGCTGCTCCGCGCCGGCGAGTTTGCGTTGACGCGTCTCGCGGCCAGCATCGTAGACTCGTTCTTGCAGGACGAAAGTCTGACGCGCGAAAACCTGACCCTGCTCACGCGCACGCTGCGCGTGAGTCTGGGAGAGGTGCTCGGTTGTGCCAAGCGCGCCGAGTCCGCAGCGGATTGGCACGACGGCGTCGAGGGGCCCTTGCGGGTCACGGTGGCGGATTTGGTCAGCGGGATCGAGCGCCGCCAGCGCAGTCTCGACCTGGAACAGCAAGAGTTCCAAACCCAAATCGCCAAGCTTCTGCAAGCCGACTGGTTCGGCGCCGTCGATCGCTGTCTCGAGCTCCTGGAGAGCACCAGCCGCACGTTGGCCGAGCTGAACGAGATCTTGCTACGCGACGCGCATGAGCTGTCTTCGGTGTTGCAAGACATTCAAGAGGTGGCGGTCGGCAAGAGCGCAGCCTGCGCCGAGACCTCGGTGCAACGCGTGATGGAACAAGTGGACCGGATCAGCGCCTGGGGTGCCGCACGCCAGCGCGCCTGGTCGGAATACTATCAATACGTGCACCGCTATCTGTGTGACGTGGTGCGCCTCGACCCTTCGCGCGCGCTGATCGAACGACTGCGCGAACAACTCTCCCTGCACACTACGCGGCCGTTCGCGCTGGCCGTTGCCGCTGCACCGGCTCCACGGTTGCTGCGCGAGATCGAGCCGTTCAAGGACGACAAGCCGAAAGTCAGTCGGCCGCGCGCCGAGCGTGAGCAGCCACCAGTGGCTCACGATGCGCCAGACCCTCATGCCATCGTCGAAGAGCGGGTCCGGGTGGCGCTCGCAGCGGGCTCCGCTGGGCTGTGTGAAGTCACCCAACGGGTGAACGCGGAGACGCCTTCTGAAGAACAGTTCGTGACCGCGGGTCGCGTCGCGCAGACCGTGGCCCGCTTAGCCCGCACCACGCAGGATCGCGATCGGCCGTGGCGCATCGTACAAGAAGGCCTCGTCATCGAGGAATGGAATATCGCGAGTGGCGCGCATGGCGGAGCCCGACGTGACTGACGCACTTTCCGAGGACCGCCGCGGCGACACGCGTTTTCTCGCGCTGGGTGACGTCGTCGCGGACGAGCTATTTCCTGATATCGATCTGGCGCTACGTCGCGGGCGGCACGTCGACCGCGAAGACGGCCTTTGGTATTCGTTTTTGATCGACGCGCAAGGACACTTGGAAGCGCTCTACAGGCGCTACGGCTGCGAGCTCATCCACCCGAGCGACGGTTACTTCTACCTGCTCCCCACCGGGGACAAGCTCGGCCGCCGGCATCTGTCGGTGCCAGAAATGCTGGTCGGGCAAGCGCTCACGCTGCTGTACCTCGACCCGACGACCTTACAGCAAGGCGGCGTCGTCAAACGCAGCGACGCGCTCTCTCATCTAGCCGCGGTGATGGGCAGTGAAGCCCTCACCCGAGCATTCAACCCCAAACGCAAGCGGCTCGACGAGCGCGTCGCGCAAGAAACGGTGCGAGCGAAATTTGCAGATGCGCTCCGGCGTCTCAGCGCGCTCGGCTTCGTCGACCTGCTCGAGGCGGATAGTCTTCGTCTGCGGCCGGGCCTGCTGCGTTTCGCCGAACCAGTTCGAGGTCGAGGTTCGCCCGCCGAAGCGCTCGAGCAGCTCGTCGCGCGCGGCGAGCTCGTGCTCGGCGACGGCGAGAGCGACGAAGCGGAGGACGACGCGAGCACGCTCGACGCCGATGAGAATGCAGTCGAAGAGCACGCGGTCGTCGAGCTCCCAGCCGACCTGCTCAGCGAGTTCGATGACTTCGGCGAGCCGGCGGGCTTCGGTGAACCCCCATCGGAGGATGAGGCGTGACGCGCGCGCGAGCGACGGCGCTCGCTCTGGTGAACTGGAAGGGCGTATTTTACGAGCGATACTTGCTCGATCCGAACGTGACCGCGCTCGAAGGCGCAAACGGAGCCGGTAAGACCACGGTCATGATCGCTGCCTATGTCGTGCTCATGCCCGACATGTCGCGCTTGCGCTTCACGAACTTGGGCGAATCCGGCGCCACCGGCGGAGACAAAGGCATTTGGGGGCGGCTCGGCGAACCAGGCAGCGCGTCCTACGCGGCGCTCGAGCTCACGCTGCCCACGGGCGAGCGCTTGCTCGCCGGGGTCGAGTTGATTCGCAAGAGCGAGCCGAGCGTCGAGGCCTCACCCTTCTTGGTCACCGGGCTCGACCCAGAGGCCCGGTTGCAAGACCTGCTGCTGCGACGCAAAGACGGCCAAGATGAAGTACCGACGGCCGCCGAGCTCGTCGACAACGCGCGCGCTCTGGGTGCCACGGTGCAGCGCTTCGGCACGACCAAAGAGTACTTTGCAGCGCTGTTCGAAGCCGGCGTGAGCCCACTTCGACTGAGCACCGACGAGGATCGCAACAAGTTCAACGAAATGCTGCGCACCAGCATGACTGGCGGCATCTCGCGCGCCCTGACCAGCGAATTGCGCTCCTTCTTGCTGCGCGAGGAGAGCGGGCTCGGCGACACCTTGTCGCGCATGCGCGGCAACCTCGATGCTTGTCGCCGTACGCGCGTCGAGGTGAGCGAAGCGCAACGCCTGGAGCACGAGATCGCCGGGGTATACGAGGCGGGCCAAGGCATGTTCGGCGCAGCTCTGCTCGCCACTCGCGAGCAAGCACGCGAGGCAGAACGCGCCGTCGAACAGGCGCGCGAGGCAGAGCAGATCCTAGCGCGAGAGCTCGCGGAGCTCGACCTCGGAACGAACGCGCGCAAGGAGCGTCACGCCGCGCTGGTCGAACGACTGATACTCAAGCGTGCGGCGCTCACCTCCGCGCTCGAGAACCAGGCACAGCTCAACCTCGCGCGCTCGCTTTCCGAACAGCGCCGAGCGTTGGAGGCGGAGCGTCAAGTGCTGGAGAGCGCAGTGGCTACCGCTCTCGCGGTGCGCGAGCGGGCCAACGCAACACGCGCTGAACGCCTTCTTGGACGTGATCGGGCGCGTCACGACTATCAAGCGAGCGCGCAGGGTCTGGCCGACGTCCAGAAGGGGCTCGACGAGCTGCACCGCAACGCCCACCGCGAACGGCGGGCCAAGAGCCGGCTCGAAGAGGTGCGTGTGCTGCTGGGCGATCCGACCTTTTCCGAGTCGAATGCGGCGGCGTGTCTCGAGCTGGCCAAAGCTGAGAGTCTGCGCGTCGACGGCGAGCGCTTGCGCGTCGCGCGAGACGTCGAGCTCTATGAGGTGCGGCGCACCGAATACAGGGCGGCCGCACGCGCGCTCTCCTTGATCAGCGGCCAGTCAGAAGCGAGTGACACCTATGAGCATGCGCAGAGCGAGCTCACGCGCTTGGCTCGGCTGGCGGAGAACAGCGGAAAGGCAAGCTCCCTCCGGGCCGCGTTGCTCGAAACGGAGGCCTTGGCGGCTCGCCAGACCAGCGCGCGACGGCGAGCTGAGAGCCTCGGGTTCACCGGCGGAAACGTGGAGCTCGATTTCTTGCGCAGCGCCTTGGCAAGCGCGGAGAGCGAGCTTCGGGCTGCGGAGGACGCAGTGCGCGTCAGCAAGCTCCAGGCGGAGCAAGCGGACGCCCGACGTTTGGTGGCACAGACCGAGCTTCAAGAGCTCGAGGTCAGAGCCGCGCGGCGCGCGGCTGCCTGCACGACGCTTTCCGGAGTGGAATCGAGCACGGACCCGTGGACGTTCGAGCGTGCTCGCGAGCTCTGTCTGCGCCTCGAAAGCGAGCATGACGAACTTTGCGCGACCGATCGAGAGCTGAGTCGCAAGCGTGAAGGTCTGCTCGCAGACGCAAGCGAGCTCGAAGCTCAGGGCGGCAATTTTCCGAGTGAGCTGCTCCGCTTGCGCGACGAGCTCGACGCCGAGCTGCTCGTGCAGCGCTTCGAAGATATCGAACCGGAGCAGGCCGCGGCCGCCGAGGCTCGCCTGGGACCACTGGTTCACGCACTGCTCGTGAATGACCCAAAGCGAGCCGCCGAGTTGCTCGTCGGGCGACCGCGAGAGCTCGAGCACGTGTGGCTGGTCGGCACGGACGCGAAGCTGAGCGGTCACGGCCCCGACCCGCGCGCGACGGACATCGTGGCGGAGCATGACTTTGGGCTGCGCGTGACACGGCTGCCCGCGACACCTCGGCTCGGATTGCGAGCGCGTCAGGAACGAGCGCGAAGCCTGCGCGCGGAAGCCGAAGACATCGGAGGGCGGCTCGAGAGCTTGCAGCGTCGCTGCCGTCGGCTCACGGCGACGTTGGGCGAGGTTCGCCCGATCCTCGAAAATGAGAGCTGGCTTGGCGGTACGCCGATCTCACCGGCCCGCGACGCTTGCTTGACGAGCCTCGATGAGGCGCGTGAACAGCGGCGTTTGGCCGAGCTCGAGCTTTTGCGTTCGAGCTCGGCCATGCTAGATCTGGGGCCTCGAATCGACGGTTTGCGAGCGCTGCTGAGCGACGCCTTTCTGCTCACCGGGACCGATCATGCTCGAGCCTGTAGCGGGCTGCTACGCGAGATCAACGAAGCCGACACGGCCGAACTCGAGCTACAGCGCGTGGCAGACGCGCAACGCTCACTCGAAGCTACGCTCCAAGCCCTGCGCTTTCCAGGTGCTTCGTTGGCGACGACCGAGGCCCTCCAGGGCGAGCAGCGCGCCCTCGAACAAGAACGCGATCGCTGGTTTCTGATCAGTGAAGCGCTCGCTGAAGTGCGCGAGCTGGCGGGCTTCTTCGATTCGAATGCGGGACAGCGCGCCCTGGAGAGCGTGGCACTGGTCCCTGCTCTCGAGGAGCAGCACGAGCAGGCGCGCCAGCTTTTAGCAGCAAGCGAGGCTCAATTGGAGGACGCCGAGCTCGCTCGTGAGCAAGCCGCGCTCAGTTGGCAACACGCGGACGGCGAACGCAGCGCATTGTCTGCACAGTGCGCGCGGTTGGACGCAGAGATCACTCGGCTTGGAGCTCACAGCGCAAGCGCGCTCGATCCGCGCTCAGAGCGACAAATACTGGCCGACCTCAGCGCCGATGCCGAGCATTGTGAGCGTGAGGAACGCGAGCTCCAAACGAGCCTCGCCTTGCAGGGCGAGCGCCGGCGCGAGCTCGCCCGACGCAGCGACGCGGCCTTTCGGTCACTCGCCGAGTGCGAGAAACAGGCAGCGCCCAGTAGCGAAGCCTTCGCCGAGCTGCGCGCGAGCAGCACCCAGGGCGCGCTCGCCCTCCCTGCACTTACGATGGCCGCGCTGCTCGAAGCCCAGACGTCCCATGGCAGCGCTGATTTGTGGGCTGACGCGCGCAGCAAACGCGAGCTTTTACTGGACCGTCTCGGCGCGTCACGCGCGGGCGCCGAGCTCGTTCTCAGCCTGAGAGCGTTGCTTGGTGACGACGAGCGCAGCGCGCGCGGCGACGCTTATCTCAAGGCATGGAGCAAAGTCCGCGAGTGGCTCGGCAGCCGCGTACCCACACAAGTCGCGGATGTTCAGGATCCGTTGGAGGCGCTCGAGCGACTGCGGGATCACCTATCGGCGCTGGAGCGCCGACTCGGGCGCCAAGAAGGCGACCTGCGCGGGGCATCGGAAGACATCGCGCGCAGTATCGAGGTTCAGCTGCGACGCGCCGGCAACCAAGTGCGCCGCCTGAACCAAAGCTTGGAGCTGATACGCTTTGGCAGCATCCGGGGCATCCGCGTGCGCGTCGAGCGCGTCGAACGCATGGTTCAAGTGCTGCGCGCCCTACGCGAAGGCGACGCTCAAGAGCTACTTTTCCAACCCACGCTGCCCATCGAGGACGCACTCAATGAAGTGTTTCGCCGCTACGCCGGCGGACGTTCGGGGGGGCACCGCATTCTCGACTCCCGAGAGTACATCGAGCTTTCCGTCGAGATTTTGCGTCAGACTGGGGACACCTGGGAGCTGGCCAACCCCACTCGCTTGTCGACCGGTGAGGCCATCGGTGTCGGCGCCGCATTGATGATGGTCGTGCTCACCGAATGGGAGCGCGACGCCAATTTGTTACGCGGTAAGCGCGAGCACGGCTCGCTTCGGTTCTTGTTCTTGGACGAGGCCAATCGTCTGTCGCCGGACAACCTCGGGGTGCTCTTCGATCTATGCCAATCGCTCGAGCTGCAGCTGCTCATCGCCGCGCCCGAGGTGGCGCGCGCGGACGGCAACACCACCTACCGCCTCGTACGAACCGTGAGCGACGACGGGCGCGAAGAAGTGATCGTGAGTGGTCGGCGCGCGACGATGCCTGCCGCGCCTGGGGCAAGCGTGCCAGAGGCTGTCGGAGTCGCGGATTCAGCGGGTCAGCGCTCTTTTGGCTTCGAATCGTGAGTCACGGCGTCGAGCGCTGTGATATTTGCCGATCCTAGATGCCCGCATGTGGGGAGCACTCACCGGCCCTGAATCAGCCGCGGTACTTTCCGGCTTTGGACGGGCTGCGCGCGTTGTCGGTGCTCGCAGTGCTCGCGTTTCATGCCGAGCTTGGCGGCGTCAAGGGCGGCTTCCTCGGCGTCGAAGTGTTCTTCGTCGTGAGTGGCTACCTGATCACCGCGCTGCTATTGATCGAGCAGCGCCAAGCGGGGACTATTTCTCTACCGAGGTTTTGGCTGCGTCGAGCGCGACGCCTGTTGCCGGCGCTGCTCGCCTTGCTAGTGACGACCCTGCTCGCCGCGTCGCTGCTCGCGCCGGACGCGCTCGCCGACGCAGGCAGCGACTGCGTTGCCGCGCTCATGTACGTCAGCAACTGGTGGCAGGTTGTCCACCAGCATTCGTATTTCATGGCGGTGCAGCGGCCGCCCTTGCTCTTGCACCTGTGGTCCCTGGCGGTCGAGGAGCAATTCTACCTATTTTGGCCGATACTCGTGGCACTCCTGCTGCGCGCTGCGCCGCGCTCGGTTCTTCCCCTCGCGCTCGGCGGTGCTGTGCTGTCTGCGCTCTGGCTCGCGTGGCTGTTCGACCCGACGCTCGACCCAACGCGCGCGTACGTGGGTACTGACTCGCGACTCTCTGGGTTGTTGTTCGGGGCTGCACTGGCGGCCGCGTCGCGCGCGCCGCTCACGCCGACCGACAACGGCTCGGCACTCGCAGGGACACGCAGCGAAGCACTCGCGATCGCTGGCGCCTGCTTTCTTTTGTATGCGTTCATGACCTTCACCAGTCACGACGCATTCGTGTACCGAGGCGGGCTCGTGCTCGTCGATCTCGCCACTTGCGCGTTGATTCCAGGCCTCATTGCGAGCACGAGGGTGGCTCGGCTCATGAGCGCGACGCCACTGGTCTGGCTTGGTCGCCGCTCGTACGGTTTGTACCTGTGGCACTGGCCAATTTTCGCGTTAACTCGGCCCGACCAAGACGTATCGCTTGGCGGACTGCGGCTGCTTCTGCTGCGTATCGTGCTCACGCTCGGGCTCACGGAGCTCTGCTACCGGTGGCTCGAATTGCCCGTGCGGCGCGGCGCGCTGCTCGAGTGGCGCGCGCGTTTTCGGGCGCGCCCTCTGCTCGCGGGAGCCTGGGGCATCTCCATCGCGACGCTAGTGGTCGGTGTCATTTGCTTGTGCAACGCGCGTCTCTCTGCAGCCCACATGCAAAGCGCGCAAGCGTCTGGCGCAGCTCCGCCAGTGGGCGCAGTGCGCACTAGCCCGGCGCGTGCTGCGGAGGACACTCCGCCTACGCCAGTGCGAGGCATTCCGCTCGATCCGACCTGGCCCAAGACGCTGACGCTGCTCAGCGACTCCGTCACCCTGGCGGTCAGCAAATCCCTGCCAGCGGCGCTCCCGGGCTGGAAGGTCGAGGTGCTCGGACGCCCTGCATTGATGGTCAAGCAAGTCGTACCCGAGTTTCTCAACGCGCGCTCGGTCGGCTCGGTCGTGGTGATCGGCCTCGCCTACAATTCGCTCTTCGAGAAGGACCGCAAGAACTACCAGCGTTGGACCGAGCTCTGGGACCGCAGCGCCGAGCGCTTGCTTTCAGATCTCAAAGCCTGCGGCGCAAAAAAACTCGTTTGGGTCACGCTGCGCGAGCCAACCCCCGAGCTCGTGACCGACGCCGGGCGCGATCAGTATCGCGAATACGCCTGGTTTTTCCCGTACGTGAACGAGAGGATCCGCGCGCTCGCCGCGCGTCACCCCGAGCTTGCCATTGCCGATTGGAAGGCGGTGTCGCAGGTGCCAGGCCTCACGAAAGACCTGATCCACCTGAGCCCAGCGGGCGTGACGCTGATGACCGAAACCATTGCGCGCGCCGTGCTCGAGCCTCGGGCCACGCCGAATGCTCCGTAACGCGTTCAGCGTGGCCTCAGGTCGGGCGCGCGTGCTACGTCATATTCATGCAGCGCATCGCCGTAGTTGGCGGCGGCATCGCCGGCCTCACCGTCGCTCTGCGGCGCGCTGCGCTGGGCGACCAGGTCACCTTGTTCGAAGCCGCAGCGAAGGTCGGCGGCCAACTGTCGACCGAGTCGAGCGACGGCTTCGTCGTCGAACACGGCGCGGAGGGCTTCGTCGCGCGGAGCGCGGCAGTTCCTGCATTGGCGACCGACGCGGGCATCGCCGACCAGATCGTCGAGCAACTGATGCAACAGTCGTTCCGCTTCGAAGCCGGCAAGCTGATCGCGCTCGAGCCAGGCGAGGCCGGTCGCTTGCTGGGCTTTCAGGTCACGAGTGAAGAGCTGGGGCGCGGCATTCGCTCCTTCCGGCGCGGCATGGCCGAGCTGACTGAGCACCTAGCGCTGACGCTAGAGGGGCGCGCCGAGCTGCGCGCGGGGACCGCGATTCGAAGCGTC
>DATHOI010000563.1:0-15553 GCA_035485095.1 Polyangiaceae bacterium
CCTACCAGGCGTGAAAATTGGCGCTGGCGCCGTGGTCGGCGCGTCCGTGGTCGTTGCCAAAGACGTGCCCCCCAACACGTTACTGATGGGCACCCGTAGCATTTCGCTCGCCAAATGGCGTTGATTCGGAGAAGCATGAAATGATCGATCGCGCAGCCGCTCTTGAAATCGTCAAGGCCAGTCTACAAGAGGTGTTCGTGCAAACCGGCATGCCCGCGCCGGACTCCGTCACCGAGGAGACCGTACTCGTCGGGAAAGACGCCGTGCTCGATTCGTTGGGCGTCGTCTCGCTCATCGTCGAGGTCGAGCAGCGGGTCGAGAGTGAGCACGACGTTTCCGTCACGCTCGCCAATGACAAAGCGATGTCGGCACGAAACAGCCCTTTTCGAACCGTGGGTGTGCTCACCGACCACGTGGTCGCGATGGTGGCGGAAGAGAGCGCCGCGTGACCGACAAACCCGTGATGCTCGTCACCGGCAGCCGCAAGGGCATCGGCCGGTTCCTCGTCGAGCACTACCTCGCAAAGGGTTACTTGGTGGAGGGCTGTAGTCGCGGTGAAAGTGACCTGAAGGACCCGGGCTACACTCATCATTCCGTCGATGTGGCCGAGGAACGCTCAGTGCGAAGCATGATCGCCAGCATCACCAAGCGTCACGGGCGCATCGACGTCGTCCTCAACAACGCCGCGATCGCGAGCATGAACCACATCCTGCTCACACCGGCTGCCTCGGCGAATCGCATGCTCCAGGTCAATGTCACCGGCACGATGCTCGTATGTCGGGACGCAGCCAAGGTGATGATCCGCAGGCGCTACGGTCGAATCGTCAATTTCACGACGATCGTCGCGCCGATCGCGCTCGCTGGAGAGGCCATCTACGCGGCATCGAAGAGCGCCGTCGTCACTTTCACGCGCATCTTGGCCTTCGAGCTCGGCCAATGGGGCATCACTTGTAACTCCTTCGGCGCGACGCCAATCATGACCGACATGATCCGCGGTGTGCCTCAGGACAAGATCGACGCGGTCGTGAACAACCTCGCCATCAAACGCCTGGGCACGCACGCGGACTGCGCCAACGTGTGTGATTTCTTCATCAACCCAGGCAGCGACAACATCACTGGCCAAGTGATCTATTTGGGCGGCGTCACCTGAGGGCCACGCTGCGAGCCGCAACGCCAGCATTGAAAAAATGACTACGCCTTGGTTCTTCGAGCGGCTGGCCCAATGGGGTGACGACACCGCGCTCGTCTGGAAGAACACGGAAACGAGCTACGCGGTGCTGCTCGAGCTATGCAAAGCTTGGCGAGCCCGGTTCGAAGAGCACGGTGTCAAACAGGGGGACGTGGTCGCGCTGGAAGGGTCATTTTCACCCAATGCCTGTGCGGCGCTGGTCGCGCTGCTGGATTTGGCAGCGATCAGCGTCCCGCTCACGCCGTTGATGCGAGCCCAGCGCGACCAATCGCTCGGCATCGCGGAAGCGCGACTGCTCGTCGAGTTCGATGGCACCGACGGCGCCACGTTCATCACGAGCGAACGAACGGTCTCGAACCCGCTCACCCAAAAGCTCGCGGCACGAGGCAACCCTGGCCTGGTCATCTTCTCTTCCGGATCGACCGGCGCGCCCAAAGGCATCCTCCACGATCTAGCGTCGATCCTCGAAAAATTTCAAAAAGTTCGGCAAAAAAAGACCACCCTCACCTTCCTCCTGTTCGATCACATCGGCGGGATCGACACGCTGCTCAATACCTTCGCCAGCGGTGGCACCGTGGTCACCGTCGAAACACGCGACCCCGAAACGGTGTGCAAGGCCATTGCGCAGCACCGCGTGCACACGTTGCCGACGTCGCCCACATTCCTCAATTTGCTGCTGATCTCGGGCGCGGCGGACCAGCATGACCTGTCATCGCTGAAGGTGATCGCGTACGGCACCGAGCCGATGCCGGAAAATACGCTGAAGACGCTGCACGCAGTATTCCCGGACGTGGCCTTGGTGCAGACGTACGGCATGTCGGAGCTCGGCGTGCTGCGCTCTCGCTCACGAGATTCGCAGTCGCTGTGGCTGAAATTCACCGGTGAAGGCTTCGAGACGAAGATCGTCGACGGCATTTTGTGGGTCCGGGCCCAGACTGCGATGATGGGCTATCTGAATGCGCCCGATCTATTCGACGCCGACGGTTGGCTGAACACCCAAGACGCGGTCGAGGTCGACGGCGAATACCTGCGGATCCTGGGTAGGGCCACGGACCTGATCAACGTCGGGGGTCAGAAGGTGTACCCTGCCGAGGTCGAAAATCTGCTGCTTCAGCTGGAGAACGTGGAAGACGTCGCCGTGTTCGGCAAAGCCCAGCCGATGATGGGCCAAATCGTGGCAGCGCGCTTCAAGCTCCGAACGCCCGAAGCCGCGGATGTCTTCAAGCGGCGCATGATGGCGTTTTGTCGCGAGCGCCTGGCAAACTATCAAATCCCGCGAGTCGTCGAGTTCACGGACGCCGAGCAGTTCGGCGCGCGTTTCAAGAAGATGCGTCATGGCTGAAGGTCGCATTGATCGCACTGAGCCGAAGCTCAGCAGCTGGCAAAAGGTCGTGAGCCTGCTGCGTGAGGACACGAGCGGCATCCACCCGAGACTCGTGGCGGCCAATTTCGCCTCGGGATTTCTGCCTCGGCACCAAGCGAGCCAGATCCGGGCGCGGCTCTTTTCATTGGCCGGCTTTCGCGTGGGTGCCGGCACGCGCTTCGACACGGTGCCCCGTATCAACGGAGGACCCAATCTATTCGCCAATCTCTCGATTGGCCGAGACTGCAAGATTGGCGCTGATTGCACGCTCGACTTAGGCGAGCGGATTACGCTCGCCGATCGCGTCACCCTCAGCCCAGGCGTCATGATCCTCACCAGCACGCACGAGCTCGACATCCGCGAACATCGCGCTGGCCCGGTGCAACTCGCGCCCGTGAGCGTCGGCGAAGGTGCGTGGCTCGGCGCGCGCGTCATCATTTTGCCGGGGGTCACGATTGGCGCAGGGGCAATCGTGAATGCCGGAGCCGTCGTCAACAAGGACGTCCTGCCCCAGACGCGGGTCGGCGGCGTACCTGCGACGCAACTCGAGGTATTGAAGAGCAATGAAAGCAATGGTTCGTAAGGGGCTGAGCTTCTTCGGAGCGGCAGCGCTGCTAGCCATCTCGATCGCCATTTTACCCCGGGTTTTCGGCCGAAAACGGCTACGTTTTCCGTACCTGACCGGTCAGATCGCCAACGCCGACTACCAAGCGTTGGCCAGCGAAAAGGGCTGGAGCGCGGCCAACGTGACCGTCGCGCCCGGCATCAAGCTCAACGGCCTCGTGCGCCGCCCTAGCGCGCCCGGCGGACCTTGGGTGCTGTACTACCCGGGCAACGACGCGACTCAGTTGAAACGCGGGCAAGCCTTCTTGTCGCGCCTTCGCGGTAGCGAGGACTGGGGTCTGGCCGTGTTCGCGTACCGCGGCTATGACTCGTCAGACGGGGTACCGCAGATCAGCGACCTTGCGGCGGACGCGCCGGAGATCGCGCTGCAGCTCTGCCACACCGAGCAGCTGACGCCCGCACAAGTGCATCTGGTCGGGTTCTCGATCGGCAGCTACATGGCCATTCGCGCGGTTGGCGCGTTGACTCAGCGTAACCAGGCCCCCGCGTCGCTTTCGATCATGGCGGGCGTCAACGACATCGTGATGTTTCGTCGCTCGCGCTGGGAGAAGCTGGACCCTGGGGATGATTTGCTGGCGCAGCCGTTTTTAGGCGATATCAAGGCACCCGTGCTGGTCGTGCAAGGCGGCGCGGACGAGACACTGGGCGGCCCAGTGCAGGGCAAGGCGATCGCCGCAACGCTCGCTGAGCGCGCAAAGTACGTCGAGCTCCCCGGCATTGGGCACAACGCGCTGATCGAGACCGAAGGAGCCATCGCAGCCGTTCACTCGTTCATTGCTGAGCGCGGCAAGTCACTCTAGCGCGAACGACGCACGAAGCCAGCGTAGTCACATTTCGTAAAATCGAAATCGGCTTCCAATCGAATCCCCGTTGCAGTTAGAGTCGCGGGGTGGAGGAGGTATCTGCGATCGTCTGCACGAGAAATCGGCCGGAGCCAGTGCTCCGCGCGGTGCGCTCCTTGCTGCGCGACGAAGAGACCCTCGAGCTTATCGTGGTCGACCAAAGTGAGGGGCCAGAAACCGAGCTCGCGCTCGCCGAGTTCCGGAAGGACCCACGCTTTCGCTACCACCGCTCCCCGGCTCGCGGCAAAGGCGCCGCGCTCAACGAGGGGATCCGCATGGCGCACGGCGCCGTCGTCGTCTGCACGGATGACGATTGCGAAGCGCCCCCCGGCTGGGTCGCCGGCATGGCACGCGCGCTCCTGTCTCAACCGACAGCCGTGGTCGCGTTTTGTAGCGTCATTCCGGTGCCGCATGACAGCGCGGCCGGCTACGTGCCAGCCTACTTGATCAAGGAGAATCGGCTCTTGCGCTCGGTCTCCGCGATCTGTTCCGGGTTGGGCATCGGTGCGGGCATGGCGCTGCGCCGGGACTTCGCGCTGACCATGGGTGGCCTCGATGAGACCTTCGGTCCCGGTGCCCGCTTTCCGTCGGCGGATGAATGGGACGTCTCGCTGCGAGCCCTGCTGAGTGGCCACCATGTCTACGAAACCGCCGAGCTGTCCATCTTGCATGACGGCTTCCGAACTTTCGAGGAAGGTCGCCAGCACGCCCGGCGCGACTGGATAGCGCTCGGCGCCGTGTGCGCGAAACCGCTGCGTGCGGGTCACCTCGAAGCCGTCGTGGTCCCGCTCTGGTTGTTTTCGACGAAGGCGCTTTGGCCACCATTCGCCGACCTGCTGCGCCTGCGCAAGCCGCGAGGCGCGACGCGAATTCTGGCGTTTCTGACCGGATTTCGCGAAGGTCTGCAAACCCGAGTCGACCCGAAGACCCTACGCTTTCTGTAACGCGCAGACGCGCGCAGACGCGAAAGCGTTAGTCGCTGCGACCGAGCTCGGCGAGCCCATACTCTGCCAGCGCGAGGGATGCGGTTAGTCCTGGCGACTCGATGCCGTACAAATTCAAGAGCCCCGGGATGCCATGTACGGCGGGCCCTTGCACGACGAAGTCCTGTGCCGGCGCCGTGGCGGGGCCGAGCTTGGGCCGAATACCGGTGTAACCCGGCAAGAGACTGCCGGCTGCGAGCGACGGAAAATAGTGCCGGATCGCCTCGTAGAACGAGGCGGCGCGCTGCTCGTCGAACGCATAGTCGACTCCTTCTTGCCAACTGACATCGGGCCCGAAGCGCGCCTGCTTGGCCAGATCCAACGTCAGGTGAATCCCAAGTCCCCCGGCAACGGGCACCGGATACACGAGCCGATTGAACGGCGCACGACCGGCGAGCACGAAATAGTGCCCTTTGGCAAAGTGCTGCGCTGGGATGCTCGTGGTCGGCAGGCCAACGATCGAACGTGCGACTTCTTGAGCGCGCAGCCCAGCAGCATTCACCACCGTGCGGCACAGCGCACGGGCCGCGTCCGGACCGCCAATCGCAAGCTCGATACCGCCCTGGGCCACGCGCCCCGCCAGCACCGGCGTCGACGAGACGACCGTGGCCCCGATGCTCTCGGCATCCCGACGCATTGCTGACATGAAGGCGTGACTGTCCACGATGCCCGTGGACGGCGACAGCAGACCACGCACGGCCGAAACCTGCGGTTCTAACCTCGCGATCTGCGCGCGGTCG
Source organism: Polyangiaceae bacterium (assembly GCA_035485095.1). Taxonomy (GTDB): domain Bacteria; phylum Myxococcota_A; class Polyangia; order Polyangiales; family Polyangiaceae; genus PMG-095. Next base: position 5,742 of record DATHOI010000563.1, read on the forward strand.
AGCCAGACTAGATCGGTGACGCCGTTGGCAACGGCCTGCGCCTTCAGCCGCTCGAGCACGGGGATCTCTTCGTCACGACAGGCAACGATGATTTTGCCGATGCGCTCGTGCGCGACGGCGTGCCGCTCGCAGTAGTCATACAGCGCGTCGCGCCCGGCGACGCACAGCGTTGCCTTCAGAGAGCCCGGCGCGTAGTAGATGCCCGCGTGAATCACTTCCGAATTGCGGGAGCTGGAGTGTGAACCGAGGGTCGACTCGGCCTCGAGCAGAGTGACCTCACGCCCGGATAGCGCCAAGGCCCGAGCCATTGCTAGGCCAACCACACCACCGCCGATGACGACCGCGTCGAGCTCCAAGGTATGGCTCATAGTAACCCTCAAGGGTGACGCCCCGCAGCGTTCGCCTCAGATGCCCCCATTCAACGGCAGCACCGCGCCGAAGCTCACCCCGAGGAAGAGCGCATAGCTCCACGGAATCGTGGTTTGCCCTTCGTAGTTCTGCCAGGCGCCGCGCACGCCGGTGTTGACCGACCAACTCGGGTCGAGCCGATAACCCAGGGTGAAGGAGCCCGTGGCCGAGCTCAGTGCCCCGGTCGAGCTGGGATCGAGAAGCGACAGCGCCGTGCCCGCAGCGAGCACCGAGGAAAACTTGTCTTTGCCCCAGCCAGTGGTGCCGCTCACCCCGAGCTGCGGATCGACGACCGCCCGCACTGGATCGATGACTGGCGCCGCCGTCACGGTAGTTTGAAGCATGAACGTGCCACGCCAGAGCCGGCTCACGTTGCTGATACCCGCGTTGAACGTCGGATAAATGCTGTACGAGATCAAGCCATCAGCCAGGGCGTTGCGGCTGATACTCAGACCGGTGCCCACGTTGGTTTTAGTTTCCCGATCGATGGCGTGCGCGTAGCTCTCATTGGCGACTAAATACCAACTCCGATCGCCAGTCGAAGCGTTGGCGAACTGGGTCGACACGGTGGTGCTCAGGTCGTCGTGAGGAGCGATCCGATAGCGCGCCGAAACTTGGGCCCGCGGCCCTCGGATCAGCGGATAGTCGACAGGGTCACGTTGCGGCCCAATGCTGCCCGTCTCGATATACCCAATGTCGCCCGATACGGTCAGCACGGCCGACACGGCGTTGGCGACGCTCAGCGTGGTCGCCGACGTAATGAACGTGACCACTTGGTTCAGCGCGCGAACCTGATTGGCCGCGAGTGTCCCACCAGCCGGTGTCATCACGCCGGTGCCGGTCGTGCCAGTGCCACCCGGCATGGTGCCACCCGGCGGCGTCTGCACGGCGCCGCCCGGCGGCGTTTGCCCCGTCGTGGTCGTCGTCGCCGTGCCCACGGCGGGGGCAAGCGCTTGGTCTTGAAAGCTCACCTGCCCGTAGCCGATCGATTCAGCGACGCTCACGGTCGTTCGTTGAAAGCGGTAAGATGCGGCAAGCGCGCCCGCGTGAAACACGAGCACGTCACGCGGCGTGGAGTCGAGCGGCGTCACCGTGATCGACGGCCCATAGCCCAAAGTCAGCGAGGCGTGCTGCCAGCCGAAGTTGAGACCGACGCGCGGCATAGTCGCCGCCTCCGCGTATCTCCCGTCCGAGTCGATGTAGCGCGCTTCAGTTCGATCAGCGATGCCCATCGTCACGAGCTGCGCAAGGATCGGCCCGAACAGTGGGGACATGAGCGTTCGCCCGGGACGCTAGCACAACAGCGCAGCACAAAAGGTTGCTAACGGTCATCCGTTGACCGACCGGTCGCACTGCGGACGCAGGGCTCAATTGCCGAAGCGCGCCGCGTGACCCGCTCGAACCGCGTCCGCAACCTTGGTCACGAACAGATCGAGCCCGGCGCGCTCCTCCACGAACTTTCGCGCAGCCTGGCCCATACGCGCGGCTTCGTCTGGATTGGCGAGCAGCCGCTCGATGGCCGCACGCAGCGCGCCCGGGTCGCTCGGCGGCACGTAGACGCCGGTCTCACCGTCGACGATGGTATCGGTTTGACCGTGGGTGCGCGTGGCGACCACGCATTTGCCCATCGCCATCATCTCCAAAATGGTGGCAATGCCCGTCTGATAGTGATTCTGCAGGATCGGCACGACCGCGAGCGCCGAGCGCGCGTACAGCTCGCGTAGCTCGTAGCGGTTCATGCGTCCCCAGCTGACGTTGTCGGGCAGTACGCGTTTTGGCTCGAGTGGTCGCTCGATCCAGGGACTGCCTGCCGCGATCTGTACGCGCACCGGCAACCCGCGCACCGCGTCGACCAGGCAGTCGTAGTCACGCAGCAACTGCCCCGCCGCGCAGATCGAATTGGGCTCGGTCGGGCGCCCATCAGGACGGAAGAAGCGTTGATCGGCGTGGTAATAGATGCGTTGCACCGCACTCGCAGGCAACCCCAGCGTGTCGACGGCCAGACGCTCCTCCGACGTCGAGTACACGAGCACGCGATCGAGTACCTTGCCGACTCCAGCAACGCTGAAGAACAGCTGCTTCTTCTTGGGGAAGAGCGTGTGCGCGATCATCGTATGCGAGCAGCGCGCGGAGGTCGCCTTGAGCAGCGCCGCCAGCGGCAACCCGATGTCCTCGCCGGTCGTGAAGAATGCGTCGCAGCGCGAGCGTTCGCGAAAGCCGAGCAAGGCCACCGCAGCCGACTTGCCGGCCGTGCGCGCCAGCAGCTTCACGGCCGGATCATGGGAATGCTCGACGTCCTTGAAGTCGATTACTTTTGCGTCGAGCCCGCGCTCGAGCTCGAAGACGTCGAGTCGCGGCTCTCGCTGGCGCGCGATATCGGCCCTGAGCGTGTCATCGAAACGACCGGCGGCAAGGATCACACAGCGCATGGTGCTCGCCTTTTATGCGCGACTCGAAAAAGTCGCAAGCGTCGAGGTGGAGCCGCTCAGCGCGCGCTGAGCCGGGCCTCGTAGAACCGCTCGAGTCCTGCCACGATGCTGCGCCAACTGTACTTCTGCTCCATCAGCTCGCGGCCTGCCTTGCCTAGGCGCAGAGCGAGTGCAGCATCCGTGAGCACGCGGCTCACCTGATTGGCGAACTCTTGCGGGTCGTCGGCCAAGAGCAGGTGTTGGTCGTGAACCACGTCGATGCCTTCAGCGCCCAGGCGAGTCGAGACGACGGGCTTACCTTTGGACAGAGCTTCGACGATCTTCAACCGCGTTCCGCCCCCGAGGCGCAGCGGAACGACGACCGCCGCCGCGCGATCGATATAGGGCCCCACGTCGTCCACCATGCCGAGCACCTCGACGCCGTTGCCTTGCCGGTCGAGCACCGACTGCCGCGCGCCCGGTCCGAGAATGCAGAAGCGGGCGTTCGGGTGCTTGAGTCGAATTTTCGGAAACACTTCATCGATGAAGTAAACGACGCCGTCGTGGTTCGGGTGGTAGTTGATGGCTCCGAAGAAGAGCAGCATCTCCCGTTCGGCCGCGCCCTCGACCGGCGAGAATTCACTCACGTCTACGCCGTTCGGCACGACGGCCGTGTGAGCACTCGGGTATTCGCTCAAAATGAGCTCTTCATCACGGCGCGACGTCAAGCTGACGCCGTCGAAGCGCCGCCATGCGGTGCGTTCCTCTCGCGCGAGCTTTCGCCAGTTTAGGGCGTTGTACAAGTGGCGCGAAAGCTCACCCTTGGCCCTGGCCGTGCGACGCAAAATGTCGAATTCGATGTTGTGCTCGTCGAGCACGAAGATGGGTCCGCTGCGGCTGTGAGCGGCGAAATGGAAGGCGGCCATTTGCGCGAATTCAACCTGCACCACGTCGTATTGCGTCGCGCGCAACATCTGGTCGAGCTTGGCTTGAAAGTCTGCGCGCCGCGCCGCCAGTAAGTGCTCGAAGCTGTGAACCGAGACGAGCGAGCGCGCTTGCAGCGTGCGTTTTTCGCGAGTGTCGGTCAGGTCGAGGTTCGGAATCGTGACCACCTCGCGGCAGTAACCGCGCGTCGCCTCGAGCGACGAGTGCTCCCATTCATCCGTTCGATTGAACGACAACACGGACACTTCGTGACTCTTTGCGAGTCCGCGCATCAAGCCATCGAGGCGACGCTGACCGCCGAAGCGAGGCGGACTCGGCAAAAACGGAGTAATGAAAAGGATCTTCATCGATCTCGAGCCAGGGTTAGAATTTGCCGACTACCACGGGGCATTCGTGACCGCTAGCGGCTCCACGTTCGCCGAGCATGAGCGAGGCCGGACGGTGTCACGCGCTGAAACGCTTACGCAAACGAGCGCACGGCTTTTCGATCAGGATTTGAACCAGCCAGGCGAGCAACAACGTGATCAGCAACGTGGTAATGGAGCACGCGGCTAGCCCAAACCGCCCTAGCTCTTGCGTAACGCCAAAAAACACGACTTGGTGGATCAAATAGAGCGAATACGAGAGCACACCGACGAAGGCCACCGGGCGGTAATTGAGCAGCTTCATGAAGCCCCAACTCGGGTAGCGCACCGCACACACGAACACCGGGATCAGCGCAATGCCTTGCAGCGAATAGCGAATGCTCTCACGAAAGCGCTGATCGCGAATCAGGAACGTCGCCAGCAGCCCAAGCACCGCCAGCGGAAACAAGACTCGCTTCCAAAGTGCCTCGTCCTTGTCCGATGGGTCGAGCACGGGGTTGCCGTGAATGGCCAAGATACAACCGAACAAGATGGAGTCGAAGCGGGTGTCGCTCGCGACGTACGTTCTATCCTCGACGCTGTGAAACCCGAACACCAACACGCAGCGCCAGATCAAGATCAGCGCGCACAGCGCGAGCAACACCGAAACTTGCTGCGCTGGTGTCGCGCGCAACCTGCGCAAGAACAGATAGAGCAGCGGGAATAACAAGTAGAAATGCTCTTCGACCGCCAGCGACCAATACACGCCAGTACCGGGCGCAAAGCCCTTGCTGCCGTGGCGAACCACCCAATAGTTCGCATAGTGAAAGAGCTGCGCGAACAGCGCGCGCGGATCGAGCCGAGCGTGGAACACGCCCGTCGCCGTGAGCAACGTAGCGGTCGCCAGCACCAGATAAAACGGCGGTAGAATGCGCAACGCTCTACGGATGTAGAAGTTCTTCAGCGAGACGGTTTCGGTCTTCTGCCACTCCTGACGCATCAACGTGGTGATGAGGAAGCCGGACAAGAAGAAGAACACGGTGACACCAAACCCACCGGGCACGATGTTGCCGAGACCCACGTGCGCAACGAACACGACACCAAAGCTGAGCGCCCGGAGTCCGTCGAGCGAGGGAATGTGAAACCTAGCTTTCGGCACGCTTCTCAGCTCGGCTTGTACCATCGCCCGGCGGCGACATGGATCCAGTGAAAGCAAGCCTCGAGCAGGCGCATCCCACGACAGGCGCAACACGGGCTCGGGCCGGTCAACCACCCGAAATCGTTCAGCGCGGTGAACCGAGCCTTCGTTTCGCGCAAGGCACTGACCACTCACCACCGGTGTGAGTAGCTCGTTTCACGCTGAAAAACGGGCCCCGCGCGGCTGCTGTCACGTGACCGGGCCGGACACTCGTGGTATCGCAACGGGAATATGAGCCTTGCGCCCAAGGGTTGGACTGTGGTTGCCGGGGGTCTGCTGTTCGCGGTCGTCGAGTCGGGCTGCACCTTCATTACGGCGTGTCCGAACGGAACGGGCGGCAACAACAACACCGCCGGCGCGGGCGGCGGTAACGAGACCGATGGCGGCAACGCGGGCAGCACAGGCACCGCCGGCGGCGCGCCAATTCCAACGGGGGCGTGGACCAACGTGACCTCGAACCTGGCAGGCCTTGCATCCGAGTGCGGGAATATGGCCGGGATGTCGGCGAAGGCGGACGAAGACCTGCTGATCGCCGGCATCGCGCAGCTCGGACTTTGGTCCAGCACTGACGGTGGGCAGACTTGGACACAAATGGGCGCCGGCGCCGGTTCGGACGTAATCACCAATCGCCTGACCAGCATCGTTTACGATCCGATGACATCCCAGCATTGGTACGAGTCGGGCATCTACAACAACGTCGGCGTCTATGAAACGAAGGACGACGGCGTGACGTTCAAGGCGCTGGGCACCATCATGACGAACGGCACGTGCGACGGGGTGGGCGTCGACTTCACCGATCCCGATCGCAAAACCCTGGTTGCGGGCGGTCACGAGGCAGCCCAGACCTTGCGTAGCACTCAGGATGGCGGAGCAACTTGGGCGAGCATCGGAGCGTCACTGCCGGATGCCACGAACTGCACGTTACCGCTCGTGATCGACGCTCAGACGTACCTCGTCGGCTGCGGCGGCTACGGCGGCGGACCGAGCGGCATGTACCGCACCACCGACGGCGGCATGACCTGGAACTTGGCTACGGCGACGGGCGGGGCGAGCGCAGCGCTGCAGGCTTCGGACGGTTCCATCTACTCGGTGAGCCCGAACGGCGTCGGCATCACGCGCAGCACGGACAGCGGTGTCACATGGACCGACGTGTGGAAGGACGTCGCCAACACGGGCTTCGTCGCTGGCCCGTCGCTGCGCGAGCTACCCGATGGTCGCCTCGTGACGATCGGCAAACACTACGTGATGATCTCGTCTGACATGGGCGCGAGTTGGGCGCCCGTGAGCAGTGCTCTGCCCTACTCGGACGCGCTGGGCGTGGTTTACTCCGCCCAGCAAAAGGCGTTCTTCGTTTGGCACCAGACCTGCGGTTTCAGCGGCCCGGTGCCCGTGCCAACGGACGCCATCATGCGTTACGATTTCGACTACACGACCGGCTAAGCTAGAGTCTCGTCGCCCGCGAGAAAATCGCGCCAGTCGCTCATGTCGAAGCTCATCCTGCTCTCCATCGTCATCGCGACGATCGTCGTGCCTGCCAGCGCCGCGCGCGAGCCGAGCCCACGCAAGGGACTACGCCGCGTGATTATTTGGATGCTGCTCTTCGAAGCATTCTACGTGTTCGCGCTGATGTTTCTATTCGGTCGCGTGTGAGCTCACACGAGCGGCCCGAGCGACGGCTCAGCCGTTGCCACCCGGCCACTGTCCCCACGGCAACGCCGGATAGCGACCCGCCAGCGCGTTGAGAAATTCGAGCAGTGCCGCGCGGTCATCGGTCGAGAGCGTCTGTGGCTGAAGCAATGGATCGATCGTGCCGACGTAGCCGTTCGGATCGGTGCCACCACCCTGCAGGTGGAAGTCCACGATGTCGCCGATGGCGGCAAACGTGCCGTTGTGGCCGTACGGCGCGGACGACGGCAAATTGCGCAGTGAGGGCGTGCGAAAGCCGCCCAACACGGCGGGGGCCGAGACGACTTGCGCCGCGGACCCGTCGGCCCCGTCGAAGAACGGCCCGGCCGAGTTGAACGGGTTATTGTCGAGCGTGGCAATCGCCGCGTCCGAATGGCCCGGATCCGGGGCTTGTCCGGGCGCCGCGGGCACACCCAAGTTGTGAAACTGATTGTCGCTCAACTGCGGGCCGCTGTGACAAGCGGGGCAGCCGGATTTGGCGAACACGACCATGCCGTGCACTTGCTGAGCGGTCATCGTTCCGGACCCTGCATCACTGTTGCCGCCGTAGGGCGCCGCGGAGCCCGCATCACCGTAGCCGCCAGCATCTGCCCCACCGAATGTGCTCAGCAAATATTCGTCGACTATGGAAGGCCCGGTGGCGACGTTTCGCTCGTACGCCTCGAGTGCCTTACCGATGTTCGCGACGACGCTGTTGACCAACGTTTGATCCGCAGGGGCCATCGCGTCGAAAGCCGGATTGCCGGGCGCACCTTGCGCCGGAAAGCGAGTCATGTCCGAAAAGTCCGGCAGTGTCCCGAACGCCGCGCCGTATTCGTCGCCATAGACGGCGTTCAGCAAATGAACGATCTCCAGGCGGGTAAAGCCCATCTCGTTCGGATTCTCGAACGCAAATAGAGGCTGCGACCAGAGCGTGTCCGCGCGGCCGTCCCAAAAGAACGTCTCGTAGCGGGCCGCGTTGAAGATCGTCGGCGCGTTGCGTACGCCCGGCCCCAAGCCAGCGACTGGCACGGGTTGATCGTCGTCGAAGCCGAAATCAACCGAGTGACAGCTCTCGCAGCGGACATTTTCATTCTGCGAGAAGCGAGAATCGAAGAACACGTGGAAACCGAGCAGGGAGGAGTTGAAGTCACCTGCGTGGTCGTTGCCTCTCGCTGCCGGCAACGCTGCTGGCAGCATGATCGCCTTCAGCTGATCACACTGGTCGCTGGTCAGATCTTCCGGACAAGCGTTCGCCGCCGAGCCCGACTTGCTGGAGCTACAACCAGCGATCGACGCGAGAACCAACAGTGCAACTAACCCGCGAGTCATGGCGCATAAGTGTAGCAATTGGCGTCGCTGAAGCTACTCGGCAAGGCCACGTTCTCTTCGAAGCCGACGTTGTCCCAGCTATGTAGGTCCTCGAACAGCGTGTCGTTCAAGTACCAGAGCTGCCCGGAGCGATCGGCAAAGGAGTCGGTGAGCTCGGTGTGCTCGGCGCTCGAATGATAGAGTGCGTCGTTGAAGCCGATGGCGGCCTCCGCCATCGTCAGCGGCTGCGGTCCGAAGTCGTTGCAGATGCGCTGTTCGCCATTGACGTACATGATGAGCCGTTGGCGCGACACGTACACGTCGAAGCGCACGCGCGGCGCCATTTGGATCACGTCGTCCAGAATACCGGTTTCGGTAACCTGTCCGCCTTGCTGCTCACGATACCAAGCGGCTGGGTATGCGGCGTTGAGCTGCTGCGGCGAGACATCTACCGCGCTTTGCTTCATGGGGGCGTCCGCCTTGTGAATCAAGACGATGACCGAGCTCTGCGGATTCGATGTGCCGCTGGCGGGCACCGGGGTCGCGATGCCGTCATGCGGAAATACGATCAAGCAATTCCAGTTGGCCGTGCTCGGAGTCGTACCGTCCGCGTCGAAAAACCCCGAGTTCAACGAGATGTACTGGGTCAGGAGCCCCGTCGTGGGGTCCAACGTTCCGCCCGCCTGATCCGCGCCGCACAACGACAACCACCAATACCGGCGCGGCGTGCTGTTGGTGGAGTTCTCATACGTGATGTGCAGGTAGCCGGTGTCGGTGAAATGGGCCACTTGGCGAGGGATCGCCATCACCGCGCCCATCGTGTCCTGCGAATCGTCGGGCAAGATGACCTGCAACACGCCGCGGTCGATGAAGGCGTGATTGCCGCGCACCGGCTCGACGTTGGTCGCGTAGAAATCGAATTGAGAATTTTGATAGATGTCGAGCGAGTAGCCGTACCCAGCCGGTTCATGGAACGAGCCGTCCGGATTGGTCCCGCCGGGCACCCACTGCGGCTGATCCGTGTTGTCCGAGAAGTCCGCGAAAAAGGTGCTCGTCTTGCGTGCAGCGGCGTCCGCGGCAGCGACCGGGGCGACCTGCACGGTCCAGCGCTTCAAGACCTTGGGGGTGTTCGGTGGCGCGGGCATGCCGGGAGGCGAACCTGGCCCTTGCCCGTTGATGATCATGCTCCCGTACTTGGCGCGAATGGTAGCCTCACTCACGATCGGCACGGGCGTCAGTAGGTCCGCTTCGTACTGCATCGCGTCGGGGCTCGTGATGGGAAACATGTCGTCGGTGTGACCGAACACGCCCGGGAACGGGCAAAGTTGATCGATCGCCTCGACGATGTACGTCGTTGGGGCCTGCAGGTCCGTCACTTCGATCTGCTGCATGACCTCCGGCACGGGGAGCGCCGGTGCTGCGCGTTGGCGCAAGCCCGCGCAGTAGATCGTCGCGCCGGTCACCATCTCGTTGTTGTTGGCGTCCGTCAGGACCTGAACGCCGTCACCCATCACGAACGCGCGGTAGTCCTTG
>DATHOI010000564.1:0-4798 GCA_035485095.1 Polyangiaceae bacterium
CGGAGCCGCCGGTGGTGGTGGTGCCGGAGCCGCCGGTGGTGGTGGTGCCGGAGCCGCCGGTGGTGGTGGTGCCGGAGCCGCCGGTGTTCGATGAGTTGCCGATGCTGGAATCCCCAGCGCTGCCCGGCGTGACGGTCGGAGAGAGCGAGCACCCGAGGGGCAATGTCGCGCCGACCGCAAGTACGAGCGCGCCGCCCACCACGGCTGGCAGATACGTTTTCGATTCTTTGTTCTTTGTTCGCATGTTGAGTGCGCCTCTCTTTATTATTTCAGACAAGACGGTAACGCCGACGCAGCATGAAAGCCGCTGTCGATGAGAATGGATTTGACGTTGTCGGCGGTGATGAGCACGACCGGCACGGCGACCACGGGGACGCCGGATGAGTCAGCTTTGGCGTTCACGGTTTGACCGTGGACCAATGCGTCGGCCACGGTGGCGGCTTCTTCCGCGAGTGGCTTGATGTCCTTCAGTACTTCGATGGACTGCTTCTTCTCGCACACGTAGTTCACGTTGGCCGCGTCCGCGTCCGCGCCTGCGATGAAGATGTTCTTGCCGCCGAGCCCGGCGGCTTGCACGGCCTGCACGGCGCCCCGCGCCATGCCGCTGTTATTGGCTAAAATTGCCTGGATATTGCCCTTCGTTTTGGAGATCGCGTCCTCCACCGTTTTGAGTGCTTGCTCGGGCGACCAAGCGTCGTTGTTCTTCTCCATCACGATCGTGATGTCGCCCTTGTCGATGTACGGCTTCAGTGTCTCGGCGTAGCCGCGCGAGATCTCCTTGGCGACGCTGTGCCCGGACTGACCGTCGAGCAGCACGTAGTTGCCCTTGCCGCCGGTCGCCTTGATGGCTTCCTCCGCTTGGATCACACCGACGTGGTAGCTGTCGTGCGCGACGTAGAAATCGGCGCCCGGAATCGAACGGTCATAGGCGACGACCTTCGCGCCTTTGGCGTGCGCCTTGGCGACGTAGCCACCGGCCGCCGCGCTGTCCGTAGGTTGAATGACGAGCACCGCAGCCTTACGCGACAGCGCGTCCTCCACCTGCGAGAGTTGGCGAGCGTTGTCGTTGTCTGCGGACAGCGTGAACGGCGCGAGCCCCTTCTTCGTGGCGAGATCCTCGAAGTAGCGCTGATCTTTCTTGTAGCGTTCCTCTTGCAGCGTGGAGAGCAGGAACGCGACGCGGTTGTTGGGGGCGTCTGCGCTGGCAGCCTGGGCAACGCCGACGGATTTGCCCTTGCACGCGCCGACCGCGCCGAGCAGGAAGAACCCAACATAAAAAACGGACTTCGAGTTCATTGAGCTTCCGTGCGCAGAGACAGCGAGTCGAGGGTGGAGGCGCCGAGCAAAATCGCGCCCGTTAGAATCAACTGCCAATTCGAATTCACGTTGAGCAGATTCATGCCGTTGGAGAGCGTGCCGAAGATCAGCGCGCCGAGCAGCGTGCCGAGCATCGTGGCGCGCCCGCCCGAGAGGCTCGTGCCACCGATGACGACGGCGGTGATCACGTGCAGCTCGCGAATCAAACCCATGTTGCCGGGCGTGACGCCGTTGGTACGGGCTGCCGAGATCAGCGCAGCGAAAGCCGTCAGCACCGCCGTCATCAAGTACACGATGACCTTGACGCGCGTGACCGGAATACCGGAGAGGCGCGCGGCCTCTGCGTTGCCGCCAATCGCGAACGCATAGCGTCCGACGCGGCTGGCGCGCAGCATCAAGCCGCCGAGCGAGACCAAGATGCCGGCGATCAGCACGGGTACCGGCATGCCGTCTTGGTAGATGGCCAAGAGCAAGCCGAAGACGAGGGTCATCGCGGCGGCCTGGGCAGCGAGCGCGAGCGTGCTCTGCGCGGGCAGGCCGAAGGCGCGGCGACGGCGCTCGCGCGTGAACATCACGAGCATGCCCACCGCGTAGCCGATGGTGCACACTGCGAACGCAGGACCTTCCGGGATTTGCCCGCCGATCCAGGCGAAATCGGGGGACATCGGGGAAAGCCCGCGGGCATCCGAAACCAGCAGCGCCAGCCCGCGATAAGCGAGGAAGCCGCTCAACGTGGCGATGAACGGAGGGATGCGCAGGCGCGTGACGAGCAGCCCGTGCCACAACCCGACGACCACCGCGACGCCGAGCGCCGCGAGGATCGCGACCGTTGCAGGCATGTGATGATCGATTTGCAGCGTGGCAGCGACGGTGCCGAACAAGGCCATGCCCGCGCCGACCGATAGATCGATGCCGCCGGTCAGGATGATGAACGTCATCCCCACGCCCATGATCACGATTTCCGCGACCTGCGCGGTGACGTTGCTCAGGTTACCGGAAGTGAGAAACGCCTCGCGCGTGTCTGGATGGAGCGCGAGGCCGAGCCAGAGCAAGAACAGAACGGCCGCCGTGCGCAGCGAGCGCGAGTTCAATAGATCCGACAGTGCCGGCTGTGATTTCGACGAGGGGCTGGTGATCGCGGCTTGAGTCATGGCCTTAAGCTCGGAGGCTGGGGGAAGGGGCGCTTTGGCCGCGATTGCGAGCCGTTTCGCTGCTGGAAGTGCGGGCCGCCGCGGCAGAAACGCTGCTTGCGCCGGTGCTCAATTCGACGATGGCGTTCTCGGTCGCGTCGATCGCGTTGATCTCGCCGACGGTGCGACCATGACGCAGCACGATGATGCGCTGAGCCAAACGCAACACCTCGACCAGATCGGAAGACGCAAACAAGATGGCTACGCCGCGTTGCGCCAGCCCTTCGAGGATGCCGTAGATCTCCTCGCGCGCGCCGACATCGACGCCGCGTGTCGGCTCGTCGAGCAAGAGCACCTTCGGTGGATGCTCGAGCCATTTGCCGAGCACGACCTTCTGCTGATTGCCGCCCGAGAGCGTGGAAACCGCAACGCCGGCGTCTCCGCGGATGCGCAGCGCGCGAATTTGTCTCTCCGCGAGACGCGCTTCGCCGACGTCGTCGACGAAGCCGAAGCGCGCGCCGTCGCCCATCACGTCGCGTGACGCGAGTGATGTCAGCGCCAGGTTTTCGGCGACGCTCATGCCCAGCACCAGACCGCGCCCTTTTCTGTCCTCGGGCACGAAGGCGAGCCCCTGCCGGATCGCGGCGATCGGCGAATCGAGCAGGGCGGGTTTGCCGGCGAGCACGACCTCTCCGCTCGAGCCGGCGCGTGCGCAGCCAAACAAGGCCGAAAGCAGCGCGGTGCGGCCCGAGCCCATCGCGCCGCACACGGCCACGATTTCGCCGGGCAGGAGCGAGAGCGACACGCCGGCGACGACGAAGCGGCGTTCCTGCGTGTCGTCCGCCTTGTGCTCGGTGTGGGTCATCACGCGGTGGACGTGAAAATCCTTCAACGTGAGGACGGGGGCCTTCGACTGATCGCTGAGCGGTGCTGCGCGCGTTTGCAGGTCGACGTTGCGGCCGACCATTTCAGCGACCACGCGCGACGGGGTCACCTCGCTGGTGATCAAGGTCGCGGCGGTGCGCCCGTCGCGCAGCACGGTCACGCGATCACAGATCTCGAACACCTCGTCCAGGCGGTGCGACACGTAGATGCAAGTGGTTCCGCTCTCGCGTAGCGACTTCAGCCAACCGAGGAGCAGGCGCGCCTCTTGGCCCGTGAGTGCGGCGGTGGGCTCGTCGAGCACCAGGATCTTCGCGTCGAGCGACAGCGCGCGCACGATTTCCAGAATCTGCTGCAGGCCGATGCCGAGCTCTGCGACGGGCTTCGTCACGTCGATTTGATCGGCGAAGCCGAATCGAGCTAGATCTGCGCGCGCGCTGGACTCGAGCTGCACCTCGTCGACCAAGCCGAAGCGGCGCGGCTCACGACCGAGCAGCAAGTTCTGCGCGACCGTCAGCTCGGGCACGAGCATCAGCTCCTGATGCACGACCGCGATGCCCACGCCGCGCGCGTCGATCGGGCGGTAAAGCTTCTGGATTCGCCCGCCCACGATCACGTCGCCCGAGTAGCTGCCGAAGCCGTGAACGCCGGCCAAGACCTTGAGCAACGTTGATTTGCCCGCGCCGTTCTCCCCACACAGACCCATGATCTCGCCTGGGCGAACCGCCATGCTGGCGCCCCGCAGCGCGCGGACGCCGCCGAAGCTCTTTTCGATTCGAACCAGCTCGAGCGCGGGCATTCCCTGCGCAATGTCCGGATCCCCGTTCGAGCTGCTGTGATTCGGCGTGGGGCTGGCGTCAGGCATGCGGTCTAGGCTGCGGGTCGAGCGACTACTGACCCCTTAAGCAGGCCGCGTGCCAGGGCGTGCGATGCGTCAGTCCAGCCAAATTTGGCTAGATCGTGAGGTTCCCCAGCCGGGGTGCGGTGCTCTGAACCGCACTCGGTCGGCCGTCCTTCCGTCGAGCGCGGCATGGGGCGCCGCGGCGCTGGGGGAGCTGGCCGAGCGCCTCCCTTCACTTCGCGCGCGTGCCGCGGAAACCGCGTGCTAAATCAGAAGCTTATCGGCACGCCTCCACCCAGTTGGCGGAGCGTGGCGAGAGGTACGAGGAAGCCCGAATGAGCGAGCAGCCCAGCGACGTCACCACGCAGGTGATGGATCAACCGGCCAAACTCGAGTACCCGCGCATCGAGATGGTCGTCGCGGAAGGGCCTGATACCGGTCTGCGCCGCACCCTCGGTTTGGCTGGGATGCGCATTGGGACCGCGCCCAGCAACGAGCTGCCCCTCAAAGACCGCACCGTGTCTCGCTTCCATTGTGAGGTGCGCATCGTCGGCAACGTTGCGCGCTTGGTGGATTCTGGGAGCACCAACGGAACGTTCGTGGACGGCGTGCGCGTGCGCGACGCCGA
>DATHOI010000565.1:0-3006 GCA_035485095.1 Polyangiaceae bacterium
TCAGCGCTAGCGCGAAGTCATGCTCGAGCGCGAGCTCCAATGCGGCGCGCCCGGAGCGAGCCTTGAGCAGCTCGAGACCGTCGCGGCGCAGCAGCGCCTCGAGCACGAGCAAATTCTCGTCGAGGTCGTCGACGAGTAGGAACTTCACGGGGGGGCGAGGTTTGTTCATGTGCACGTCTCGGTCGCCTGACGAAGGAATGCGGCTATCTCCGGCAGGGAGGCAATCAATTGCGGATTTGCTTGGGCGATTGCTGCACTCGGCATCTCTTTGGCCTCGGCTGTCCACGGATCTTGAACGACGACGGTGCCGCCTGCGTCGCGCACGACGCGTGCACCGCGCGCCGCGTCGTCATTGGCTCCGGTGAGGACGAGCGCGCATAGTTTGCCGGCAAAAACATCGACTGCAGACTCGAACAGCACGTCGATCGAAGGACGCGAGAACTTCACCGGTTCGTCCACCGACAGGGAAAACGTGCGGTCGCGTTCAATCAACAAGTGATAGTTGGAAGGCGCGAACCAGATCGTGCCAGCGCTCACGGGCTCTTTGTCCTCCGGCTCGCGCACACGCGCCGCGCAGCGCGGCGCGAATAGCTCGGGCAACAAGCTCGGGCGATTGGCGGGTAAATGCACCACGACCACGACTGGAACGCGCGCGGCGCGTGGCACTGCCGGCAAAATCGCGTTCAAGGCATCGACCGCGCCCGCCGAAGCGCCGATGAGCAGTGCCTGACACGACCGCGCGCCGGGAAAGTCATCGGCTAGCATCGCTGGAACCACCGTTCACTCGGCACGAAATCACGAAAGGCTGCGGTGTGACTCGAGAACAACAAGGATTCCTTCGAGCCGAGCCCGAGGAAACCATGCCGGCACAGCGCATCCTTCATCAGACCGATGGCGCGGTCTTGCAGTGAGCGATCGAAATAGATCAGTACATTGCGACAGGACACGAGCTGCACCTCGGCGAACACGCTGTCGGTCGCCAAGCTATGGTCCGAGAAAACCACGTTCTTGCGCAGTGAACGGTCGAACGCCGCAGAGCCGTAGGCCGCGGTGTAGTATTCGGAAAGTGAGCATTTAGCGCCTGAAAGTCGATGATTTTCCGTGAATGCTTGCAGCCGCTCGATCGCGAACAAGCCTTGCTCGGCCTTGTGAAGGGTTTCTGGGTTGATGTCCGTGGCGTATAGCGTACTGCGCTCGAGCAGGCCCTCCTCGCGCAGCAGGATCGCGAACGAGTACAGCTCTTCGCCCGTGCTACAGCCCGCAATCCAAATTCGAATCGAAGGGTAAGTGCGGAGCTCCGGCACGACCTTCTCGCGCAACGCGCGGAAGAAGCTCGGGTCACGAAACATGTCGCTCACTTGTACGGTCAGAAACTGCAAGAGTCGAGTGAACACGGTCGGGTCATGCAGGACTTTGTCCTGCAACGCGGAGAGCGTGTCGCAGCGCATTTGGGTCCGCGCGGCCATCAAGCGACGCTTGAGGGAAGCCGCGGAGTAGCTGCGGAAATCGTAGTGGTAGCGCAAGAAAATTGCGTCGAGCAGCAGCCGAATCTCGATGTCTTCCGAGCTCTGCATGACTCCCTCAGCGCTTGTGCAGCCAGACGCGCACGAGAGACAGCAGGATCTCGACGTCGAGAGGCTTTGCGATGTAGTCGTTGGCGCCGGCTTTGATGCACAAGTCTCGGTCGTCACTCATCGCTTTGGCTGTCAGCGCGATGATCGGAACTTTGCCGAAATTGCCGCTCGATGCGCGAATCCGTCGTATGGCCTCGAGGCCGTCCATCTCCGGCATCATGATGTCCATCAGCACCAAGTCGACGTCGGGCGACCGTTCGAGGTGCTCGATCGCCTCCCGACCATTGCGTGCAATGTAAAGCTTCGCGCCTTTGGGCTCCAAAATGCTGCTCAGCGCGAAGATGTTGCGCACGTCGTCTTCGGCCACCAAAATCTTGCGTCCGTCGAGCGCTGCCTCGCGGTCGCGCGCGACACGCAGCATGCGTTGCCGATCCGCGGGTAAGTTGGCCTCTACCTGGTGCAGGAACAGCGTGACTTCGTCGAGCAACCGCTCGGGTGAGCGCGCGCCCTTCACGATGATCGAACTCGAGAAACGGCGCAGTTTTTGCTCTTCCGCCTGAGTGAGCGAGTGGCCCGTGTACACGATCACGGGTGGAAACGGGTGCACCTCGTCTTCGCCCATGTGCTGCAAGAGGTCATAGCCACTGGCGTCCGGGAGCGTGAGATCGGTGACGACGCAGTCGAACGAACCGGCTGCGAGCTGTCGCTCTGCCTCCGCTACCGTCGAGACACCGACGATTTCCACGTCTTGGCTGGCGAGCAGGGATATGACCGCGTCGCGTTGCACGGCGTCGTCCTCCACGACGAGCAAGCGGCGCATGCGCGTGAAGCGCTCTTTCATGCGGCTGAGCACCGAGACCAGGTCTTCGCGCTTGACGGGTTTCAATAGGTAGCCCGCCGCGCCCATGGACAGCGCCATTTGCGAGTAGTCGTCGACCGACATCACATGCACCGGGATGTGGCGCGTGAGCCCATTTTGCTTCAAACGGTCGAGCGCGGTGAGTCCGATGCGGTCCGGTAGATTCACGTCCAGGATGATCGCCGCGGGCAGGAATTTGCTGGCCAGACGCACGCCCTCGTCTGCGCTATGCGCGACCAAGAACTGAAAGGACAGCTCGCCCGCCAGGTTCGCCAAGATCTCGGCGAACCTCACGTCGTCTTCGATGATCAGCAGCAGGCGGCGTTGCGGATCGATCTGATCTCGGTCGTCGCTGAACGCGGGCGTCTCGACGGCGCTCGCCGTCGCTGTGGGCGCCGGTGTCTCGGGAGGGGAGATCAGCGCGGGCGACCGGGGTGCCTGCCGTTCGGCGCGCCCGCCCGGAGTGAACACCTTCGGCAGACTCAGCGTGAAGCAACTGCCCTTGCCGAGCTCGCTCTCGAGCGTCAGCTCTCCGCCGAGCATGTGCGCGAGATCGCGCGAGATCGACAGTCC
>DATHOI010000566.1:0-5354 GCA_035485095.1 Polyangiaceae bacterium
CTTGCCCGGCGAGCGTGAGCTCGCTGCGCAGTACGGCACGAACCGCAACACGTTGCGCGAGGCGGTGCGCATGCTCGAGCAAGCGCGACTCGTCACGGTGCGCCACGGTCAGGGCGTGACTGTCGCGGATTTTCGCAAGACCGGGACCATGGAGCTCTTGCCGCCGTTCTTGGAGAACACCGGGAACGCCGCTGAAATCCACGCGCTGCTCGAGGACATCCTGCCGGCGCGCTTGTTGGTGCTGGAGTTTGCGACTCGCCTCGCCGCCAAACGCGCGAGCACGGACGACATCGCTCGTTTGCGCGACATCACCGAGCTCTTGATTGCGGCGTTCGAACGACGAGACCCAGTGGTCATCGCTCATGGATTTCAACGCTGGCTCGATGCGCTACTCGACGCGGGCCATTCGGTTGCGGTGCGCTGGATCGCCAACCCATTTCTCGATGCCTACCGCGAGCTGCTCGATCGCTTCCCCGCGCTGTGGATGCTCGAGCCCAGCTTCCCCCAACATTTGCGAGACTTAGTGATGACTCTAGAAGCCGCAGACGAAGAGAAATCGATCGCCGTCACGCGCGACTACTATCATCGCGTCGACACGATGCTGATGCGCGCACTCGCTAGCCTCGTGCCAAAAGGCTAGCTGGTGGTCGAAAGCGTGCGCTCGGCGCGGAACAGCCACGCTCGCATGCGGGCGGGGACTGGCGCTGTGAGATCTTCTTTTTGGCGCTCAGCGCCCGCGACCGGCAAGGGGACGCTGGATTTAGTCGACCAAAATAGGAGCGGTCCCGCCTCCGCCGCGCGCAGCCCGGCGACCACACGCGCCGCAGCTTTTGCGCTGTAAGTGCCGTCCAGCGCGGGCAATCCCAGCTTCCCCCAGAGTGCTGCCGCCTCGCTACCGGCTGAGCTCGGCTCGCCGTAGCCCGGCCCCAAAAAACCGCCGTCCACATCGAAGCGTGCGCCGAGCGTGCTGCTCTCGAACAACGGCACCGTGCCCGAGCTGAGCTCGTTGAGCAGGCGCGAAGCGCGCACGGCGAGGCGCAGAATGCGCAGCCGACTGGTGACCGGCCAGGGTGAAACCCGCACCGACGTTAGCTACGGCAACGTGGCTCGCTCGAAGCCCACGCCGAAATGCGCGGCCAGTGCAAAACCCAACAAAAGTCCGGCAGAAGTGCAGGTCGAACCGACGCCCACGATCACGCGCCGAGGCACTGGTAGCTCGTGCGCGGCGATCTGTCGTCCAAGCTCGAGTGCGGCGGAGACGTAACCCAACGCGCCGAGCGGCGTCGCGCCACCGGGCACCATCACGTAGGGCGTGGGCGTGGACGCGAGGCGGAGCCATGTCACCCCAAACGGCAGCGCGCTCCAATGCGGTAGGCTGCGAAGCGCTGCACCACTCGCAGCGAGCGCACGCAGATTCGTGAATGCCGCCTGCGAGATGGGTTGCGGAAAGAGCAGCGCACCAGGCTTCAATCCCACGCGTGGAGCATGAAGCGCGGTGGCTAGCGCGTGATTCGAGCCGAATGCACCAGTCGAAATCACCTGCTCGTGCCCAAGCGCGCGGGCTTCGCCGAAGAGGAGCTCGAGCGTGCGCACCTTGTTGCCTCCGTAACTGGGCGCGGAAATGTCGTCACGTTTGACCCAAAGCTCGCCGGCTCGCCCACCGACCTCGCGGACAACGGCATCGAGCCGTTCGACTGGAGTCGGGAAGTCGCCGAGCACCACTCGTGACACGCGGCGCTCGCACGCCGGAATCAAGTCATGGAGCGGGAAGGCCATTCGGCGCAGCCTAGTCCGCTCACTCGAGCTGAAGGACGACCGGCGCGACGTGCGCGGCCACCAGCACGAGGCTACGCATTTGCGCACTGTATTTCTGTCACGGACAATGTTAATCGTGGGCTCCGAGATCGGGTGATCGGGATGCCCAAGATTCAAAAAAAGCCCAAGAAGAAGGCCGTTTCGCGCGCGTCGAGCGGGCAGCCACGTCGCGCCAGCAAGGCGGCGCCAAAGGCCGTCAAGCGTTCAGCGCTTCAGTCGCCCAAAGCAAAGCGGAAGGCGCAGCCGCTGGCGCGCCCCAAAGCCAAGGCCAGCCGCGGCGCGAAGGCGCCAACGCGAAAGCCAGCAAAGCGCGCCGCGAGCCCGAAAGCGTCGCTTCAGCCCAAGCTCCAATCGGTCGCGCTGCGCACGTTGATTCTGCCGCCGAGGTCGAAGAAAAAGACCGGACGTATCGCGCCTCCGCCGCCGCGCGCTCCGCGCATCACCGAAGTAGCCGCGGAGCCGTCCGCAGCCCCCCGCAAGAGCACGAATGCCAGCGCCAGCATCGTCAGCATCCGCGATCGCGCGCCCCGGTCGCGGGTCACGTCAGACACCTGGCGGCGCGTCGAAGAAGCGGCCGCTCGCCTGGCGCAAGGTGGGTTGCGTGACGAGCAACGCACCGCCATCCGCGCCGCGTTGGAAGCCCGCGACAGCCTGGTCGTCATCCCGGAGGACGCGCGCGCGGTGGCTTGCTATCGGTTGTGTGCGCCATTGCTCGAGCAGCCGACCGTCGTGCTGTCACCGTTGCCGTCCGAATTGCAGGCTCAGAGTGAGGCGCTCACGGCCGAGCGCCAGCCAGTGGTCTGCGTGTTGCCGGAGCTCGCTGGCCCCGACCGCAGCGCAGCGCTCGCGCGCATTGCGCGTGGCGGTTCTCTCTTGGTGCTGCTGAGCCCCGAGACACTCGGCGCGGCGGACGTGCGAAAAGCGCTGGCAAAATCAGGCATTGCGCTATTCGTGGTCGATGAAGCCCAGTGCGCCTCGGACTTCGCGCACGAAATTAGACCCTCCTACGCAGAGCTCGCCCGGACCCTGCAAGCCCTCGGGAAGCCACCCGTGATGGCGCTCGTGCGCATCGCAACGAGCCAGGTACTGCGAGACATCGCGGTTCGGCTGTCACTCAACGCACCCGTCATCGTGCAGGCGCCCGTCGTTCGCGACAATCTGCGCATCGTCACGCGCCTGGCGCGCGGTGAGGGGCGGCAAGCGTCATTGGTACGGCTAGTCGAGCGGCTCGAGCCGCCGGGCCTCGTGCTTTGCGCCTCTCCACACGACGTAGACAGCGTGTACGCGGCCCTTCGCGGTTCGGGCATCAGCGCGCACCGTTATCACAGCGCGATGACTCCTGGAGAGCGCGCGACCGAGCTGCTCAACTTCACGTTACCCGGCGGCCGCAGTGTCATGGTCGCGCTGAGCGCATTCGCAGCCGGTAGCGGTTTGCCTGGTTTGGGCGAATCGGCGAGCAGCGCGGCCGCTGGCTTTGGCCGAGGCGCGGGCAAGCGGGATCTGCGTTTTGTAGTGCACTACCAGTCGCCGGCCTCGCTCGAGCAATATTTGCGCGAAATCCAGCATGCCGGCTTGGACGGTCAGCCGGCAACCTGCGTGCTGTTTCACGAATCGAGCCACCGGAGCCTGCAGGAGGTCATGCTCGCGCAGCAGCGTTTTCGCGCGACGCACCTGGCAGAGCTAGGCCGTGCTCTCGAGGCTGCGGCGCTCGAAGGCCGCGCCGTGACCCTCGAAGCATTGGCGCTCGGTACCGGCCAAAGTCGGCGCACGACCGATCGACTGGCCGCGCTTCTGGCGGACGCGGGCGTCGTCTCCAAGGCTTTTGGCTGGGTGCACGTGCTGAGCTCCGCGTCGGATCTGATCGAAGCGTGTCGCCGGATCGGCGCTCAACTGTATGCGCTTCGTGAGCGGGACGCGCAGCGGCTCGCCGCGGTCAGCGCGTTCGCAGAGAGCGGCGCGTGCAAGCTCGGTTTTTTGAGCCACTACTTGGACGAGAGCACGCACGCCGGATGCGGTCGTTGCAGCGGCTGCTCGGCGGATCTGTCGACAACCGAGTCGCTGCCGCCCCAAATCGCGGCGCGCCGAGGGGTAGTGCAAGAATTTTCGGTGCGCGTCGCCAGCGCGCCGGAACCGACGGCGGGCGCCTACGCACCAGCAGTGAGCGCAGCCCGGCTCACCGCAAAAGTGGCTGATTTCGGCGCTGTCGCGCCGCGAGCCGGTCGCTGAGTGGGAGCCGCAAGCTCACCCGCACATCGGTTGCGCGGAGCGCGCCAGCGAGCGCACAATCTTTGACCATGCGCATCCAGGCCGTCATTTTCGATTGGGGAGGGACGCTCTCCGAATTCGCCGATATCGAGCTGTACGACATGTGGAAGCTAGCTGCGCACCACTTGGCGCGCGCGACTGGCCGTAATGAAGCCGAGCTCACCGACAAGCTGTTGGCAGCAGAGCTCCGCTACTGGGATGGCGTCAAGACCTCGCAGCGAACCGGCACGCTGAGCGAGATCTTGGCGGCCGAGTCGCGCGCACTCGGCTTGGACGTGACTCTCGCGGTCATCGAGGAGGCGGCGCAACGTCACCTGGACTCCTGGACTCCTCACATCCGACATCACGCGGACGCCGCCCCGACTCTGCGCGCGCTGCGCAGCTCCGGGCTCAAGCTCGGCCTACTTTCGAATACGCATTGGCCCGCGTCGTTTCACGAACACTTTCTGGAGCGCGACGGGCTGCTCGAGCTGCTCGATGTCCGCAGTTACACGTCGAACATGTCGCACAGCAAGCCACACCCGCTGGCGTTTCAGCACGTGCTCGCTCAGCTCGGCGTCCTGCCCGAGCACGCGGTGATGGTCGGTGACCGCCCCATCGACGACGTGTTGGGCGCGCAAAATGCCGGCTTGCTCGGGATATGGCGCCCGCACGCGGGGTCTCCGGAGCTCGGGCAAGTGACGCCGAATGCAGTCATAAAAACGCTCGCCGAGCTACCAGCGCTCATCGCGTCCCTCTGAGCCGTCGGCTCAGCGAGCAACCAAGAGCGGCGGCTCGGAGCGCACGCGCGAGCCAGGCGGCGGCCCGAGCTCTGCGACCGCTTGAAGCAAGCGCACCAATTCGAGCGGCTTCGTGAGCACCGGTTGCGGTTGATGCGCCAAAAAATCCTGAGCATCCGAGGCGCACACACCGCCCGTCAGAAATAGCATGCGCTGCGCGAGCACGGGTCGCACCAGACTCAACTTGGTATAGAGCGCCTCTCCACCGCCGTCCGGCATCATCACGTCGCACACGATGACGTCGACCGAATCAATGGCCAAAGTATCGAGCGCTTGCTGTACGCCATTCGCGACCACGACATCGAAGGCGCGCGACAAAGTGCGCTGGGTGGCGCGACGCACCACGTCGTCGTCATCGACGAACAGCAGGCGCTGCCGAAGCGGCGGCAGCACCGCCTCGGACGCCGGGTCTTCGCTCGGCTCGGCAGCAAATAGCAGCGAGAGTCGAGCAGCCGTGCCGACCTCTTCGGTGCTCTCGAAGGTCAGCGAGCCACC
>DATHOI010000567.1:0-5237 GCA_035485095.1 Polyangiaceae bacterium
GTGTTGTCTTCGTCCGTTCGCAGAATGAAAAACGCGACCAAGTCCACCGACTCGTCGCTCTTCAGCCACATGCGCAGCGAACGCACGTCGTACGTCGGGCGACCCGCCACGTGCAGCAGTCGCAAGCGATCGCGCGTGACACCGAACGTCAGAATGCGCGTATTATTTTCGGGGATCGTGTCGCCTTCCGGGGGCTCGATCGACACCTCGACGAGCCGTGCCCCGGCGCGCTCGAGCGTGATGGTGAGCTCGACCGTCGCAGAATCACCGGTAACTTTAGCGACGCCCGTGGCCAACACGAACGGCTCGACTCCGTTTCGAAGCTCGCGCGCCGTGACCGGCACGTCGCCACAGCTCAGCCCGCCGGAGCACGCGATCTCGATCGTGAGCGCGAGCGGCTGATGCGCCACCGTTGCGCCCGCAGTGCGAATCGAGCGAATGCTCGCGTCGCGTGGCGCCTGCTCGGCGACGCGCACCGTGTCGACTTGCATGCCCAGGGCGCTGGTTGCCTCACGCAGCGCGGCGTCGTCGACGTTCGCGCCGGGACGCGCGAAGCGACCGTCGCTCACCACGACGACGGCTTTGGGCCGCTCGCCGGGCTCCTGAGCCAGGGCGCCGAGGGCGCTCGTGAGATCCGTTTCGTCGGACAGCTCGGCGGCCGTCGTGTGCGCGAGCGCGTCATCGACGACCAACGGCCGTAAGTCTCCGGCACCGAAACCGAACGAGGAAACGCGCGCGGAGGCAAAGTGCTTGGCCACCGCACGAGCGGCCTCGAGCGCGAGCTCGCGCCGCGTGTGGCCGTCACTCGGTAGGAGCAGCCGCCGCGATTCATCGACCAGCACCACGACCTTGGCGCCCACGCGCACGCCGCGTGTCGCCACGCGAGCCGGCCGTAGAATCGCGCCCGCGACGAGCAGTAGCGAGAGAACGCCCGACAAGAGCACCCAGCGCGTCGCCGCCTCGCGTTGCCGAAGCTCGATGCCGAGCAGCAGCAAAGACAAGACCGCGAACACGACCAGCGCGATCGCCGTGCCCTTCGGGACCCCTTCTGCCAGCGCGAGCGACGCGAGCGTCATGGCCGTTGGCGCGCGCGCCGACGCATCAGGAACGGCGCGTGCACTTGATCGTCCTTGTAGTCGGAGCAGAGCACGTACATCGCGATGTTGACCGCCAAGCGGATGGCATGCTCGCGCTGCTCGGCCCCACCTGGCTCGGTTTCGAACGCGAAGCCCTCGCCACTGCGCGCCAAAGCCCCTAGCAAATCATGCTGTAGGAATAGAACCTGCGCGTTTTTGCCGCGCACGATGGCTTCGATCTCCGGTGGGCCCAGCACGCGTCCGACGGGGCGATCGACGATGTAAAAGGTCTTGTACACGACGTGGCTCGGGTCCAAGCGCACCGGCGCTGATTCGGGCAGCACCCGCGACAACTCGCGCCGCGCACCGCGACCGAAGGCGCCCAGCGCCGGATTCGAGTCGTCCACCACGAGCACGCCGCCGAGCAGCAGAAAACGCGCAAGGCCACGGACCTCGGCCGCAGACAGCGCGCCCGGATCTGCGTCGCCTGCCCATAGCGCGAATGGCTCGGCTTGCAGTGCCGGTCTATCCGCGGACACTTCGGCGGGCACCAAGCGCGCGGGAGCGCTGGTGCGGCGCACGAGCTCCCAGGACCAACGCCCCGCGCCGGACTCGCGCAGCCCAAGCGGCGGATGATTGCCCGCGCGCAGCAGGCGCGGATGAAACGCACCCGCGTCGCCGAACGCGTGCGCCGAGGTTGCCCAAAGGGACAACGGCAGACCGAGCGCCGCGCGGCGCGAAAAGCGGACGCGCGGCATTAGTCGAAGTCCTGGATGCGCCAAACGCCCGCTTCGCGTCGCAGTTTCACTTGATGCCCACCAGGCACCACGACGACGGCGTTGTCACCGGAAACTTTCACGTCCAAGCTATCGGGGTTCTCCAAGCCTTCGACCAGCGAGCGCAGATCGCCCTCGAGCGCGCCGCGGGTCTCGAGCGAGAGCACGCCGAGCAGCGCGGAGTAGCTCCGCCGAGCCAAGGCGCGGCGAAAATCCCCGAGCGCTTCGGCGGGGCTGCGCGCTTGGCTGGGCACGGTGCCCAATGAGCTGAGTCGGAACACCCCGCTCTCCAATTCGAGCAGCGCGCTTTCGCCGTCGTCGAAGCGGATCTCGGCCAAAGCCTCGACGTGCGCGCCGGGCTGTAGCAGCGCGCTTGCCTGCCGCCCGAGCTCGGCCCTGGACTGCTCGACGAGCTGCCGCGTCCCTTGGCGGCCAAAGTCGCGTTGCGATTGCTGGCTCAAGAGTGCGTAAATTTGCTCCGAATCCCCGGCCCGGGCCGCCTGCGCGTAGCGCGTGGCCGCAAGCTTCGGGTCGGGCATGCGCGGCGCGGCGCAAGCCACGGCCAGGCCCGCGAGCAGGCCGAAGCCGAGGCTCACTGCACAGGACCGAGCGCCGAGGAGCGAAGCAGGCGACATTTCGTGAGACAGCTAGCGAAAGCGGAGGCACTTGGCTACTGTTTGCGGCGGATGTTGGCAATGCTCGGGTCTCGCCCGGCGCTGGCGCTCGGCGCGGCGCTGCTATCACTGGCCTGCGGAGGGCCGCCACCCCGCATCGTCAACCCTACCCGACCCGTCGACGAGCGGCGCGCCGTCGAGGTGATCATCGAGGCCTTCCGTGACGAGCATGACAACCCGATGCAGGGCAACGACGTGGCCCTTTCCGAGACCAAGAAGCTGCACGTCGACGTGTTGGCGCAAGACCACAAGTACGGTGTCGCCTACGTAACCGCACAAGAGCGCCTCGATCTAGGGCCGGCCTTGCCGCCGCGCGACCCGGCCATGGGCGATGCGTTACAGCTCGTGTCCGGGCTGGGCAACGACGGAGACGCGCGCGTGCTGGTGCTCGAGGACTCCGAATACCTGTACGACGACAACGTAGGCGAAGCGCACGAGGCGAGTAGCCTCACCGCCGAGCTCAAGCTCAAACGCGACGTGCATGATTTTCTCGTGCGCGCGCATTCCGAAAAATGGCCCTGACCGTCAGCGCTCGACAACGCTTTCAGGGACCAAGCGCGAGTACCCTGATCCGCGGCGCCGCGGTCTTCGCGGCCTTGGGCGTCGCTCTGTCGATCACCGACGACTATGCGGCGCTCGGCAAGTGGCTTGCCGTCATTGGCGTGGTGGCGCTGATCGTCGGGCTCCATCGCTTCGGGCGGCTGGGGCCGGACGCGCCAATCCGCTTCGAAGAAGCGCCCACACCGCGCAAGAAGAAGAAAAAGAAGAAGCGACAGCCCTCCGACGCTGACAGCGCGAGTGCACCAGCAGACGACTCGACGCCTCGCGACGAATAACGCTTTTTCGCCGCTAGGTTTCGCTGCGCAGCACGGCGACGGCCACGTTCTTGCCGAGGTCGGGAGTGAGCTCCACGGCGAGACCAAAATCTCGTCCTGCAATTTCGAGCTCGAACGAGACCGGCGCGCTCGCCGAAGCGTTGCTGAGCGGCGAGAGCGCGGCGATGGCCTGCGCGTTGACCTCCGGCGAGATCGGCGTGCCGAACACGTCCTTGTCGACGATCACGTACACGTACACGAGCGGCATCTTCTGACCCTCGCCGAGCTCGCTGCGCAGGTTGGAAGAGAGCGCTCGCTCTAGACGATACGCATAAGCCGCCCACGACCAGCCCGTGACATACAGACCTTTGACGGTGCCGCCGTCTTGCACGGGCTCTCCAGCGACCCACTGCCCATCAGCGCGACCACGCACGCCGGCAGCCTCGGGCATCGAGCCGCGCGTCTCCACGTATTTGCCAGCAAGCGCGGTCTTCAGCTCCGGGAAGGAAGGCAAGAGCGGTCGCCCGGCCATGGCGTCCTGCTCTTGATCATCGCGAATCACGAGGCCGCTCAGATCCGCGACCGCGAAGAAGGTGCCCTTCGAGACCCGTAGGTCTTGCACCTTGTTGCGTGCCGTCTCGAGCGCGTTCCGCGCCGCGTGCGGGTCGTCACTCGGCGGCTTTCCGCTAGCGAAAATGGGCAGCAAATACTTTGCTCCTTCTGGTAGCCCAGAGCGCACTTCGGCCACGTCGCTTTGCGTCGCCTTGATCAGTCCCGCGACGTTGCCCTTCGCCTTCTCGGCGCTGACGGCGCTGGGCTTTTTACAGCTCGATGCGAGCAACGTCAGCGTGAGGCTACAAACCAATTGTGTAGTGAAACGTCGCACTTTCATCTTTGAAGGATCGGCATACGACGATGCATGATCCGCGCAAACAAAAATCGCGGAAACCCGCGATTGCAAAGGCGGTGACCGCCTGACTCGGTCCGTGAGTGCCACTCTCGCACTTCGTGCGCACTGCCAACGCCTTCGTGGAGTGGAGACGAGACGCTTTTTGCGCCGCGCGCTCGAGCCCGCGGCCGAGGCCGCGGGCAATATAAATGACCATCCCGGAACCGATCCCTGATTACGGACAAGCAGTTAAACTCGAAGAGTGGTAAATGTTGGGCACGCTCAGAGATCTGTGCGGACTCGCCTTCTGCCCTTCCGAAGCTGGCCATCTTGAAAGAGCAAGCCCCCACCCGGAGCGTCCCGCGCTCCAATCGCTTGTCCGACGCGCCACAGGCGCTGGAGAAGCCCCAATCCGGGCGTGATTCCTATTTTGCCTTTCAAGGCTTGGTATCGCCCAACGATCTGAGCGTGGTGTTCCAGCCGATCGTGAGCCTCGCGGACGGCAAATTGTTCGCTTATGAAGCGCTCGTGCGCTGCGGCTTGCAAGAGCTTCAGAATCCGATGGTGCTCTTCGAGCGAGCGGTGCACGTCGGTTGTGCCGGCCGGCTGGGCCGCATGATCCGCGAGATCGCCGTGCCGCTCAGTGGCAACAAGCCCATCTTCTTGAATGTTCACCCGCAGGAGTTACACGAGGCGTGGATCGTGCGCCCGGATGACCCCATCTTCTCTCACGACAACGTGGTGTATCTTGAGGTGACGGAGTCCATGCCGCTCACCCACCACGAGTTGTGCATGAACGTGCTGGGCGAGCTGCGTTCGCGCGCCAACGTCGAGCTCGTCGTGGACGATCTGGGCGCCGGCTACTCGAACTTGAAGCGCATTTTGGATCTCGAGCCCAAAGTCGTGAAGCTCGACCGCGGCTTGATCATCGATCTCGACCGCAACCCACGTCAGCAGCGGCTCGTGGCCGGCGTGGTGCGGCTGTGCGTGGATCTTGGCGCCACGGT
>DATHOI010000568.1:0-11828 GCA_035485095.1 Polyangiaceae bacterium
CGAGACCGTCATCTGCCCAACGGTGGCCGTGAAGCCGGCCGAGAACGTGAAGTATAAGTACCTTCGGTCGGCTTCGATCGGCGCGTCCACGTTCGTGATGTTGCTGCCAAGGTCATAACCGACCGACGCGTACACCGCGTTGTCGACACTGACCCCTTGCATGAAGCCCAGGTTCGGGATGGGCAAGCGCACCGAGCCGTCGAAGCTCTGCAGCCCTTCGCCCTTGCTCGCGTCGTAGTTGAGCTGCAGCTTGGCCTCCGCGAGCGTAATGTGCGCGTTGTTCGGCGCGTCGATCAACACGGTGCCAGTGAGCGAGAAGCCGCCGTTGGCCAGATTCTCGACGTTGCTTGCGAGCGTGCGGAGCGTCACTGGCACGGCGCCTTGCGGGTCGAGCACGAACAGCGCAAAGCCGTTCGGCGCCACTGAACCGTCCGCCACCGTCGCCGCCGCCGCGTTGGCGCTCGCGCTCGTCGCGCCGCCCACGCCGACACCCGCACTGCCCGCATTCGCGCTGCCCGCATTCGCATTCGCACTGCCCGCGTTCGCGCTGCCCGCGCTGGCGCCGGGTTGACCACTTTGCGCACCGCTCGAGGTCACACTGTTCGCGGCGCGTTGAGCCGCCGAGCAGCCGTTGCCGTCGACCGGCGTCCCGGCGGGTGTATTCGGACACAGATCTTGATCTGCGGGCACACCATCCGAATCGCTGTCACTGTTTGGTTGCGCGGCCGCGTTCGGATCGGCGATGCCAGGCTGACCTGCGACGTCAGTGCTCGAATGGCCCGCGCCGCCACAACCCGCAAGAACGGCAACCAACAGAACCAGTGACGTGTGTAGTGATGAACGGGCCATACGACAGTCCTCCTCGCAAGCGGGGTTGAGCACGCGGCGACCCAGCCTTCGGCTTTCAGGTCGATTGCAGCGCGTTGTGACGGAGCCTTAGAGCAACCGGCATGCCAGCGCGTGATCCCGCATAAAACACGGTAACTTCGCGATCAGAGACGCGCGCGTGCAGGCTTTTGCACGCGCGCGTTGCAAGCGGCTGCGGTGCCGTGCAAGGCGTTGCACGCGGCCGAATGCTCGCGCCTTGCGTTCGCTCCCGGTCTTCGACATAAGCGGGCATGGCTCCGCAGCCGGGTTTTCTGATCGCCTCCGCCGACGACGCCAACGCGTCGGCGTTGGAAGCCATGCTGTTCGAGAGCGGCGCACGTGGCCAGCGCGTCAAGAACATCGAAGAGGCGTTGGCCGCTCTAGATTTTGGGTCCTATGATGTGCTGATCGCCGACGCGACAGTCACCGATTTTTCGGCTGGCACGCTGTCCGCGGCGCTCGCGCAACGAGGCCACGAACTGGCCCTGATCGCGCTCGTCGAGGGCGACCGCGCCGCCGACGGCGCTGCAGCGGTGCGCGCGGGCGCAGCAGATTTTCTGCGCAAGCCGGTCGAGCGTGACGAAGTCGCCTACGTCCTCGGCAAAGCGTTGCAGAGTCAGCAACCGAGCGGCGACGAACCCCCACGCTCGCGCGTGTTTGCGCCCACCGTCGAGTTGCTCGGCCAATCCGAGCCCATGCAGGATCTGCAGCGCACCCTGCGCCGCGCGGCCAACGGCATCGCGACGGTGCTCGTGCGCGGCGAAAGCGGCACCGGCAAAGAGCTCGTCGCGCGCCTCGTGCATGAATATTCGCCGCGTCGCGGCGGGCCGTACGTCAAAGTGCACTGCGCCGCCCTGCCCGATCAATTGCTCGAGAGTGAGCTCTTTGGCTACGAGCGCGGCGCGTTCACGGGAGCAACCGCGCGGAAACCTGGGCGGGTCGAGCTCGCCGAGGGCGGCACGCTATTTCTGGACGAAATCGGCGACATCAGCCCCGCGACACAGGTCAAGCTCCTGCGCGTGCTCCAGGACCGTCGCTATGAACGGCTCGGCGGCACCGAAACGCTCTCCGCCGATGTTCGCTTCGTCACGGCAACCCACCGCGATCTGGAAGCCCTGGTCCGTGAAGGCAAGTTCCGTGAGGATCTGTTCTATCGACTCAACGTCGTGGCGCTGTGGGTCCCGCCGCTGCGGGCGCGAAAAACCGATATCGAGACCTTGGCCGTGCACTTCTGCAGCAGTGTCGCGGCCGCAAACAGCCGGCGTGCGCCGGCCTTCGACGCCGACGCGCTGTCGCTCCTGGTCGCCGAAGCTTGGCCGGGCAATGTGCGTCAATTGCAAAATGTCGTCGAGCGTTTGGTCGTGCTCACACCAGGCCCGCGAATCAGCGCGCGCGACGTCAATCGTGAGCTGAGCCAAAAACCTGGCACGCTCGCCTTTGCCGTCAGCTCGGGTTTTGCGCCCGAGATCGACGTCGAGCAAACCGCCATGGAGCTGCAACAAGCGCTGCGCAAGGCCGAACGCCGCGCCATCGATCGCGCCATGACCAGCGCTGCTGGCGACAAGAACCTCGCCGCACGCTTGCTCGGGATCAGCCGCCGCAGCCTGTACTACAAGCTGGAAGAGCACGGCCTCTAGCAGCATACGCAAGCTAGAGCAGGCTCTAAGCACGCTGGCGCAGGTCCATGCTCGCTCGCAAAGCAAAGTTTGAGCGCAAACCTGTGTCGAAAACGAATCCCCGGGTTTTTCCGCAAACCGTGGACAAGGCTCACGAGAGCACCCGCTGCCGCTTCCCTCACTAGTCCGATCGAGCCATGCTCGACGCACGCTCGGCGGCGCGCGTGGAGGAAGAGCATGGAACTTCGTCGAACACTGCTGCTCGTCGGCTGTCTGTACGCGGTGGCGTGCAGCGGCAAAGTGCAGACCTCTTCCAGCGCCGGAAGCTCCGGCGCGACCAACGTAAGTAACGCGGGTGCAAGCGGAGTGAGCTCGAGCCAGGCGGGCTCGAACGACATCGGTGTCAGCGGAACCGGCTCAGTCAGCGCCGGCTCGGGCGGAGCGAGCTCGGGCAGCGCGGGCTCGGGCAGCGCGGGAGGCCCCACCCGTTGTCCGGCGCTCGAGCCCATCGAAGGCAGCGCTTGCCCGGTCGCGGATCTCGACTGCAACGGCTTCGGTTCCCTGTCCTGCCCCGAGATCGCGCTGTGCGCGAGCAACCTCACCTGGCAAATCGAGTGCCCGAAATATCCGGCTGGCATGATGCCAGGGAGCTGCGCGTGCCCGCACCCGGTCGGCGACTCCGCGGACGCCGGCAGCGGACGCGTTCCCTTGCATCATCGCGAGTCCGAGTCCATCTGCAGCGCGCCGCGCGCGGCCATCACGCCAACACCGAACGACAGCCCTTGCCGGACCGCGGACGGCGGGCTTTGTTCGGGCCTGCCCTGCCAACAAGACTCGGACTGCACACAGGGCGTCAACGGCCGTTGCGGTATAGAAGGTCCGGCACCTTTCCTAGTGTGTACCTACGACGCGTGCGTGAGCGACTCCGACTGCGCCCCCGGTGTACCGTGTCAGTGTCGTACGGACGGCGCGAGCTCGCAGTCGAATTCCTGCCTGCTCGACAGCACCTGTCGCGTGGATGCCGATTGCGGGAGCAACGGCTTCTGTTCACCGAGTGAGTACAACCAGTGGTGCGGGCCGTCTTACCATTGCCACACACTGCTCGACACCTGTACCGACGACAGCGACTGCACGAGCTCTGGCTGTAACTTCGACGCGACCCTCGGCCACTGGGCGTGCGGCGGCGGCTGCGGCCCACTCCCGCCGTGACCGCGTTCACTTGCTGTCATAATTTGGATCTGAATTGAGAAGAAAGCGCCATGCTGCGTGGTTGCCCGGGCGCGCGGCCGAGCCTAGGGTCGTCGTCATCGACACGACACGCCGGCAGCTCCGGCGAACCGCGCCTCCGCGATGAGGCAGCACGAGGAAGCTTTCATGAATCGATTCAAGATTGGCATGCTCGCACTGGCACTCAGCGTCGCGTCCGTCGCCTGCGGCGGCTCGCAGACTCCCGCCAATGATCCGTCGACGGCGAGCGATCCGAACGCGGCCAAGGCCGCGCCGTCCGCGCCACCCCCCGCGGCTCCGGGCCTCGGCCTGGGCGGCACCGGTACCGGCTCAGCGCAGGGCTCGGGCAACATGGGTCACTGACGGAACCAGAGTCGAGAGCGCTCAGCGAGTCTCCCTCGACCTCAAGCAGAAGCGCGTGCCGCATGCGCTGCCAACACATCCGCCACGCACAGCGTCAGCTTGCGTGCGGTCGGCAAATGCAGAAACTCGTTCGGCCCGTGCGCGTTCGATCCCGGGCCGAGCACGCCCGTAATGCAGAATTGAGCGTCTGGAAATTTCGCGCCCAGCATGCCCATAAACGGGATCGAGCCGCCTTCGCCCAAATACATGGCAGGCTTTCCAAAATGCCGTTTCGAGGCATTTTCCAGAGCAACGGCGAGCCACGGCGCGAGCTCGGGCGCGTCCCAACCGTCACTGCCGCCACCACTTTCGAAGCTCACCTGAGCGCCGTACGGCGGATCTTTCTCGAGCACGGCTTTGATCTGCGCAGCGGCGCGCTTGGCGTCCAGGGGCGGCGGCACGCGCAGCGATAATTTCAAGCGCGTCACCGGCCGCATCACATTGCCGCCATTTTCGATCGTGGGCAGCCCGTCGGCGCCCGTGATCGCCAGTGCAGACCGCCAAGTGCGATTCAAGATCAGCTCCGCGTTGTCGGCGAGCACGGGCTGAACGCCCGGCTGCATCGGGAACTTGCTCCAAACTTCGGCACCCAGCGCCGCAGCCGCTCGCCGCGCCTGTTCCGCGCGTTCGCTCGGGATCGGCACGCTGAGCTCCTCGAGCTTGATCACGCCGCTTTCCGCGTCTTCCAAACGGTCGAGCAATTGCCGCGCCACGCGGAAGCTCGATGCAACGACGCCCGACGCGTCCCCCGAGTGTACGCCTTCGCGGAGCAGTGACACCTCGAGTGTGCCAACCACGATCCCGCGCAGCGACGTGGTCGACCACAGTTGCTCGTAGTTCGCGCAACCCGAATCCAGACACACGACGAGCGACGGCGCGCCGATGCGCGCTGACAAATGCTCGATATACGCCGGCAAATCGTAGCTACCGGACTCTTCGCACGCTTCAATCAGCACCACCGCGCGCGCGTGCGGGACGTTGTCTCTGCGCAGCGCAGCCAGCGCGGTCAACGAGGCGAAGATCGCATAGCCGTCATCCGCGCCGCCGCGCCCGTACAATTTGTCGCCCTCGAGCACCGCTTGCCATGGCCCGAGACCTTCGCGCCACCCGGTCATCTCCGGCTGCTTGTCGAGGTGTCCGTAGAGCAGCACCGTGTCCGCGCTCGAACCGTCCGTCGCCGGCAGCTCCATGAAGATGACCGGCGTGCGCTCGCCCAATTGCACGACCTCGAGCTGTGCGCCCGCCGGCAGCGCGCCGCGCGCCCACTCCGAAAGCAGCGCGACCGCGCGCTCCATGTGGCCCCTCTGCCGCCATTCCGGGTCGAACGCCGGACTCTTGTTCGGGATCTCGATGTAGCGCTGGAGCGTCGGCACGATCGACCCCGCGAACTCTGCCTCGACCCACTTCGACGTCTCGTCACTGACTGCCATCCGCGCAGTGTATCCCCAATGACGAGGCCGTTCGCACGCGAGACGGCGCGCGCCGCAACTCGAGCGCCAAATTTCTGGTCACTCACGGACGCCAGGCGCCCTCCGCGCCACAAATCGAACGTCGAATTCAACGTTCACTTTTTGCGCGCGCGACGGCCTCGCCCTCCAAATTTACGCCGAATTGGCGAGATCCGTGCGCGCCAGACGCCCTCCGCGCCACAAATCGAACGTCGAATTCAACGTTCACTTTTGCGCGCGCGACGGCCTCGCCCCCAAATTTACGTGCGCCAGACGCCCTCCGCGCCACAAATCGGACGTCGAATTCGACGTTCACTTAGCCGCCTGCAGGAGTTGATGGTCGCGCTTTGCGGCGCGCGCCGACGCAGCCTTCGGCGGCGCGCGCCGACGCAGCCTTCGGCGGCGCACTCAGAGCTCGCTTTGGATCGCCGCGTACACCGAGGATTGGCCAGTGGCGTCTTCGGCCAAGTCCCAGAGCATGGTGCCGCCGTAGCCCTTGGAGATATCGACGATGCTCTTCGTGGTGGAGACGCTGGTGTGCTGGTCGCTCTCCGAGATGATGCCGAGCGTGAGCAGCGTCTTCGGCACGTTCTTACCGGTGTAGAAATTGACCGCGTCCGTATAGTCGTTCGTGTTGGTCGAGTAGACCATGATGTTCACGAAGTCGAACAAGTGCAGCGTGTCGTCGTTCATGTACGGCGCGAGGTACTGCGCGACGGCCGCGGTCACGAGCTTCCCTTCCGGGTGAAGCTTGGCCACGACTTTGCTCACGAACGTGCCGTAGTTGTCACCGACCTCGGCCGTCGATTCCTTCTCGATGTCGATGTCGGCGCCGTCGAGGTTCAAATTATTGAGGAATGAATCGAGATTGCTGACGAGCGCGTCGTCATTGCTCGGAGTCTTGTACTGATTGACGACGGTCGTGTCGCCGCCGCCACCGCCGAGCGACGCGAGCACTTTGACTCCCGCGGCGTGCGCTTTGGCGACCAACGCCTTGATATCCGAGTCCGACTGGCCACTCGAGTCGACCCAGTTGTTGTCGGTCGTGGCCGTCACGAAGGCCAAATTTAGATGCGTCATCTTCGAGAAGTCGATGCTGTTCGCGTACGAAGAGTAGCTGTTGGTCCAGTCGTCGAGGTAGACGACGAGCTTCACTGCCGGGATGCTGGGCGCGCCGCCCGCTCCCGTGGAACCGCCCGCGCCGGCCTTGCTCGTTCCGCCACCCATACCAGCTGCGCTCGTGCCACCCGCGCTGACGCCGCCCGCGCTCGCACCACCCGCGCCGGCACTTGCGCCGCCCGCGCCGCCGCCCTGCGCCGCGCCTCCACCCGCTCCCGCGAAGCCAGTCGCGCCGCCGCTCGACGCGCCGCTTTGGCTGCTCGATGCGCCAGCCGCGCTGTTCGCGCCGGCCGCGCTGCTGCCGCCGGCGACGCTACTCGCGCCGGAAACTGCGCCCGACGAGTCGTCGCCCGACGAGCTGCCGCACGCCACCAGCACGCCGCCGAGCGTCAAAACACCACACGTCAACCAACTAAAAGCTTGTGCGCGCATGAGATCATGACACTAGGCAAGGTTGGTGCCGACGCGGATCGGCGCTGAAAACGAGGCCGCGCCCACGCAAGCCCGCGTCCACCCACGCAACTTTCGTAGCCGGGGCACTCGCGAGCGGCGCGATCGCGTTACAATCGGGGCTCGATGCTACCTGGCTTCAGCGCGCCGAGTTGGACGGACCCGCTGGATGCGGACGAGCGCATCGCCCAGACGCCGGAGGACGCCTCGCTGCGTGGCGTGTTCTTCCAAAGCGTGCTCGACGGCCTCGAGACCCACGGCAAGAAATCGCCGTTCCGTGAGCAGTATTCGAGCTTCATGCGCTACCCGCTACGCGAGTACATGGAGCTTGCGGTCGTAGCCGCCCGCGCGCTGCACCCCGACGAACCACTGCGCTCGGGGCTGCGCCAGCTCGGGCGCGCCGTGTATCCCGCGTTTGCTGCCACGATGGCGGGCTCGGCCATCTTTGCCTTCGGCGGGAATGATTTCGGCAAGGTCGCCGCGCTCGCCGAGAAAGCCTATTCGATCTCCGTGACGCCCGGGCGTGTCTCGCTGCGGCAGCTCGGCGCGCGCCACCTCGTCGCCGAGCTGCGCGACGTGTTCGCATTTCTCGACTGTCTGCAGATCGGCATTTGGGAAGGCGCGATGACCGCGTGTCGAACCGAAGGCACCATCAACGTGCGCATGCTTTCGAGCTCTGACGCCGATCTGGAGATGCACTGGCGCTAGCGCGCTCGCGGACAGCGGCTCGACTCGCGGCGACGGTCAGGCGCGGCGGGAGCGCTTGTGCGGCCCAGAGGTGCTGCGCGGCATACGCTCGCCACGGTCGCCAACGCTCGGCGCGCGCCAATAACTCAGCGGCACTCGGGCGTTCTCCGCGCTCGTCCGCCAGCGCGCGCAGCAAGCCGATGTCTGCGGCGGGGAACGCATCCGGTTCGCGCAATTGGCGCAGGGCGATGTACTGCGCCGTCCATTCCCCGACGCCGGGGATCGCTCGCAAGCGTCGAATCGCCTCGTCGAGATCGCAATTGGCGCCGAAAATGTTGGGGTCTTTCAAGACCGCGGCGGCCACGGCGGACAGCGCGGCAGCTCGACTCTTGGGCATGCCCAGGGTCGTCAGGTCCGCCTTCGCGAGTGCCTTCGGTTCCGGGAAAAAATGGCTGAGCCCGCGCTCCGGCGTGGGCATCGGTTGGCCGTAGGCAGCGACGAGCCGCGCCGCCAAGCGCACCGCGGCGCTGACCGTGATCTGTTGCCCGAGCACCGCGCGGATCGCCAGCTCGAAGCCGTCCCACGCGCCGGGTACGCGCAAGCCTGGGCTTCTTTTGACGAGCGGAGAGAGCAGCGGATCGCCCGCTAGATGCGCGGAGATGGCCAAAGGATCCGCCGCCAGATCGAAGACGCGCCGGAGCCGCGCGATGATCGACGGCAGCAAGGACATTTTCGCGATGCGAATGCTGGCGCGGAGAGCGTGGGCCTTCCCTTCAGCGGGCCGAATCGAAAGCGAGCCGGGCACGCCGTCGAGCAGGATGGACCGCGCGTACACGTCGTCTGCCACGTGCTCGACGCCCGCGATGGCGCGGGCGCTCAGAAAGTCCAACACCGCGCGCCAGTCGTAAGGCGGCTGATAGCGCAGCAATAGACTGAATTCGCCCTCGTTTGCCGCAGGCACGTCGGTACCCCCCAAGCGGCGCAGCTCGCCCGGCGCGCGCCCAAACAGTTCCAAAAATGCTTCATTGAAGCGGCGCACGCTACCAAAGCCGGAAGACAACGCGATCTCGGTCATCGGCAGATGCGTCTCGTGAATGAGCTGCTTGGCGAGCAGCACGCGACGTGTCTGCGCGACGCCAATCGGGGAAGCGCCAAGGTGCTCGCGAAACAGCCGCCGCAGTTGGCGTTCACCCACGCCGAGGCGATCCGCGAGCGCTTCGACGTTGCCTTCGTCGAGCGCGCCGAGCTCGATCAGCGCCAAGGCGCGCGACACCGTATTCGACGTGCCGCGCCAAGCGCCCAGGTCCGGCGCGGTTTCTGGTCGGCAGCGCAAGCACGGGCGATAGCCCGCCTCCTGCGCCGCCGCGGCCGTGGGGTAGAAGGTCACGTTCTTCGAATGTGGCGTGCGCGCCGGGCAGACCGGGCGGCAGTAGATCTCGGTCGTCTTGACGGCCGTGAAAAAGCGGCCGTCGAAGCGCGCGTCACGCCGCTGAACCGCCCGGTAACAGGCATCGTGATCGAGATCCATGCTTTTACCTGCCACGCGCGAGGGCACCGCACTAGCGGTTTTCGGACATAGACAGCAAGGGTCCTACCCGGCAACGTTGATGTCCGATTTCCGCCAGCTCGACACGCGAGCCGGCCTGACAATGAACCTCGAACCGCGAGGATCATGATGAAGACCGAAACATTTCAGCTCGAACGCTTCAATACGCCGACCGGGCGCATGTTGGTCGCAAGTGACGACCAAGGTCGCCTGCGCGCGGTCGATTGGGAGGATCACGAGGAGCGCCTGCTGCGCCTGCTGCGCCGCTACTACCGCGCCAGCGACGTGACGCTCCGCGAGGTGACGCGGAAGTCTCCAGCGCGCGACGCGCTCAACGCTTACTTCGCGGGTCAGCTCGACGCGCTCGGTTCGCTCAAAACAGTGACCAACGGGACACCGTTCCAACGCGAGGTCTGGAACGCGCTGCGGCGCATCCCCAGCGGACGTACGCTCAGCTACGGTGCGTTAGCGGCGAAGATCGGCCGCCCCGCGGCGGTGCGCGCGGTCGGCTTGGCGAACGGCGCAAACCCGATCGCCATTGTCGTGCCGTGCCACCGCGTGATCGGCGCGGACGCTTCGCTCACGGGCTACGGCGGTGGCCTCGAGCGCAAACGTTGGCTGCTCGCCCACGAAGGAGCGGAGCCAGCCCTCGTCTCAAAGACTCGCTTGAATCGCCGGCCAGAGCGTGGGCTCGGTGCCCTGTGAGTACTCCCAGACCATCACGCCACCGTAGGCTTTCGACGCGGTGGTGAGCTGCTTTGCCATGTTGACGGTGAGGCTATTGCTGAATTCGACGCCCCAAGTGAGCTTGTTCTTGGCAATGCCTTTGTTCGTGGTCCACCAGTTGAGCTCGCTGGTGTAGTCGTTCATGTTCGTGCTGTAGATCATCAGATTGATGAAGTCGAAGGCGTTGAGTGACTGAGTGACGGTCGCGTCACTGCCCATGTCCTCGACGATGTATTGCGCGAGCGCAGACGTCACGAGCTTGCCTTCGGGCCTGAATTGCGCGACGAGCTTGCTGATGAACTCGGGGTAATTGCCGCTCGACTTCATGTCGGCGCCGCGCTCGAGATCGACGTCGACGCCGT
Source organism: Polyangiaceae bacterium (assembly GCA_035485095.1). GTDB lineage: Bacteria > Myxococcota_A > Polyangia > Polyangiales > Polyangiaceae > PMG-095. The sequence goes on from DATHOI010000568.1 coordinate 10,451, forward strand.
CCAAGTCGAGGCGCGAGACGAACGAATCCAGATTCGCCACGAGCGGAGCGATGTTGGACTCGGTCTGGTAGCGAGTGATGATACCGATATCGTCGTCCGCGCCGCCGATCGAGACGAGAATCTTGACGTTGGCTGCGTGTGCCGCCTTGGCGAGCGTTTGCACGTCAGCGTCCGAGGCGCCCAGGTTCCAATCGTTGGTGCCAGAGTTCACCACGCCGAACGCCAAGAGCAGGTGCGTCATCTTGTTGAAGTCGATCTTGCTGGCCCAGGAGGAGAAGCTGCCGCTCCAGTTCGGCAAGTACATGACGACCTTCGTGTCTGGAATCATGCTGTTCGCGGCGCCCGCGCTCCCCGCCGAACCCGCGCTGCCGCCGCCAGAAGAACCGGCGCTGCCGCTCGCTCCGCCACTCGTAGCACCGCCCGCTCCGGCAGACGTGCCACCAGCCCCAGCAACGCTCGCCGCTCCGCCCGCCGATGCGCCCGCACCGCTACTCACTCCACCGCTTGCTCCAGCGGAAGAATTGCTGGCACCAGCGCCACTTGCGGGCGCGCCTGCTGCGCTCGATCCAGCGGAGCTCGAAGATTCAGCGTTAGAACTACTGCCACAGGCAGCAAGCAGTAAGCTTGCAATGAGCGCAGGGGCACAGACAAGGGAGCGGGTATTCATTGCCCAAAATGGCTGCAATCCCGATGCCAGCTCCAATCTGACTGAAATTCCGAGTCAGCCGAGCGAGCACGCAAATGACGTCGCACGAGCGTTGCAGCCTACGCGCGCCAAAGCTGCGTAGCAGGCGGCTCGCCGGCACTCAGGATAAGCGTTCATCGCCAGCGGCACCATGGCGTCGCCCGCGCCAGACTCCCAATCGGCTCATCCCGGTAAGCCGCACCCGCCAAACAACCAACCGCACACGACGCCGGCCAGGTTCCGGGAAACGTTCGAGCGCGCGCGCCGCGTGAAGAGACAGTCGCTGCGGAGCGCAATGCTCGAGCGTGAACATCAGAAAGCGAATCGCGGAGGTCACTACGGCGCGCAAGCCGATGTTTAACCTTAAACATCAGAAAACAAGCAGCGAAGGGCGCCGCCGATCGAGTTACGGCCCGCCGTCACCGCACTGCGCAAGCTGATGCCTACGCTCGCGCGCCCCGCACGACCAAACCAACACGCGCTCATCATTGCGGACTGACGCATCCCCCGCGACGAAGCTCACCGCGCCGCGCAAGCTGATGTTTAAGTTTAAACACAATGCCGTTCACTTAAGCAGCTCAGCAGGAGGGTGTTTTTTGGGGAATTTGCTGGCCTGAAGTTTGACGACCCGGGGATAGCTGCGTTTTCGGCGAGGGGGGAGGATGTATCGCTTCACGTTTTCACGCAGCTTGG
>DATHOI010000569.1:0-13800 GCA_035485095.1 Polyangiaceae bacterium
TGTAGCCGAGCTCCAGCTTGCACGTCGAAGAGCAGCCGTCCCCGTTCGTCGTGTTGCCGTCATCACAGGCTTCCGAGTCAGCGACCAAGCCGTCACCGCAACGAGCAATCTTGTGGCAGGCGACGCCTGCTGGGATGCACGAGTAACCGGGCTCGACCACCAGGCAGTTGGCCGAGCAGCCGTCGCCGCCCACCGTATTGCCGTCGTCGCACGCCTCGTCGGAGGTCAGCTTGCCGTCGCCGCATCCGGGCGGCGCGGCCATGCCGCACGTCGGATCCACACTCGGATCGCAAACATTGATGCCCGAGCTACCGCTGCCGCCGGGGTCTGGGTTGATGTCAGCGCCGCCGCCCGTCGAGCTGTTCCCCGAGCCGCCCCCGCGTGTCGCTTGCGAGCCGGGTTTCGAGCCCGCCCCGCACGCCACCACCAACAACGAAACCCACAAGAAGCGCCTCTGACTCATGTGTGCGACCTCAAAGATAGCCTATGTAGCATGTTGGATCGCACTGTGGGAACGGTTCCGCATCAGCAGCGCACGATCGCGACGCACTGCGTCTGTCCGGCAAGGTGGGACAACCACTTACTGGAACTGCTCCCGCAGCGCGTTTGCGGCACGCAGCTGAGGGATCTTTCGTAACTCGGCGGCGCGCGTTCGCGCGCTTCTCGCCTACGGACGGAGCGCCGCGTCGACGAGGCGGATGGCTCTTTCCGGACAAGCGACCACGCACAAGCCGCAAGCCTGACAAGCCGCCGCATTGGGCGTGAGGGCGGTCTTTTTTCCGTGAGCCAAGACGCGGAAGCGGCTCATGAGCGGCAGCGCGCGATACTCGCCTTCATCGATCGGGCCGACCTCGAACACGTCGTACGGGCACACTTCCACGCAGTCGGCTTTGCCCTCGCAACGGCCGCGATTCACGACCGGCAGGAAGGTCCCGGGCAGCGCCTTGCAGGCCTGCCCGGGACGCTCGGGGTGGGCGGCGGCACGCTGCGTTTTCTGCGGGTTCTTGCGGCTCGAGCTCATCGCGGGTCTCCAGAGCTTAGCGCGCAGCTTGCCTCGAGCGGCGCGCGCTCGTGGAAACTTCACACTTCTTATCCGGCTCGGGCGCCGCTCCGTCACGCCTCAGCGAGTGAGTATCAACCGAAGTGATACGCCGAAAGCCGTAGCTCGAGGATCTTTCCATTGTAGGCGAGCTGACCGCGGTCACTGCCAGCCGCGCCCGCGACGACCATCAACGGCAAGAGATGTTCCTCACGGGGGTGCGCTTGACGGGCGGCCGGCGCGCTCGCCCAGTCCGTCAAATGGCGGTCTCGTTCGCTGGCTTCAAGCCCGGCGGTGGCCCGCAGCCAACCGTCGAACTGCTCCGCCGCAACTCGAGATTGCGGACCGAAAGCGCGCAAATTGTGAAAGGTCATGCCGCTGCCCACAATGAACACCCCTTCGTCGCGCAGCGGTGCCAGTGCTCGACCGAGAGCGAGGTGCTCACGCGGGTCGAGCCCGCGTTTGAGCGAGAGCTGCACCGTCGGCACGTCCGCGTTGGGGTACGCGAGCTTCAGCGGCACGAACGCACCGTGGTCGAAGCCGCGCTCCGTGTTCTCTGCGTTGTCGATGCCAGCGCTCGAGAGCAACGCGCGCACACGTGCCGCGACGGCTGGCTCACCCGGCGCTGGCCAAGTGATCTCGTACGACGCGGGCGGAAAGCCGTAGTAGTCGTAGAGCAGTGGTGGGTTTGGGCCGCTCATCACCGTGGGGACAGCCTCCTCCCAGTGAGCCGAGATCATCAGCACGGCCTTCGGTGGAGTCTTGGGCAGGGCAGAAAGCGAGCGCAGGTAAGTGGCCAGCTCGGCTTGCTCCGCCTTGCTTCCGATGCCGATGTCCACGAACGGCCACGGACCGCCGCCGTGCGGCAGAAAGACGACCGGCAGGCGCGAGCTCGAGCCGTGCTGCGTGGTGCGTTTCGGCTCTGCTGCAGCGCCCGGCTGGGCGGTACTTTCTCCACCGACCAGAGCGGCAGCCAGCGCCGCCCCTGCAAGGCCAGCAGCAACTGCGGCGCGACGAGAAACGTTGGACGAGGCTTGTTCGGTCATGGCCAAAGCTCCTGACGAGTGACGAGTGAGGTCAGCAGTATGCGCAGCTTCCGTCATGCGCACTAGGCCCGCTGCCGATTCAGACCGTTGCGAACAGGCAACGCTTGCTTGCTCGCAAAATCCGTTGCAAGAGCGCACGGTTTGCCTCGTTCGAGCAGCCATGAAGCCTTGCCGACCTTTCGCTGGTGCCCTTGCAATAGCGGCGTTTCTCGGCTCGGCGAGCGCGCTTTCGGACCCGTCCGATGCGTCCCCCGACGGCCCGCCCTACTTCTACAAAGGGTACGACTACGGTAGCCAGGCGCTGGAGAGCCCGCTCTGGGTGTTCATGAATCGCGGCTTCGACGTGCTGCAAGATCAGACCGGGAGTCGAGGTCGCGACATCTTCGCCCAGGGCTATCAAGTCGACGCCAAGAACGTAGCCAAGAATTTACTGAACCCCTTCCCCGCGATCAAAGCGCGCGGCTGGGGTCGCTTCCTGCGCGAGGAGATCTTCCCCCTCAGCTACACCCAGAGCACCGCGCGCTGGGTGCCGAACTATGGCCTGCATTTGGTCGGAGGCGGGACGACGTACGTCGCTCTCTCGGAGTGGTTCGAAGCCAATCACGTCCCGGCGCCGGGCTTTTTTTCCGCCAGCACGCTGCTCGCCAGCGCGTTCTTGAACGAGACCTTGGAGAACAAAGGTGTCGTTGGTTACAACACCGACGCGATCGCCGACTTTTTCTTCTTCGACATCGGCGGGATCATCCTGTTCAGCTTCGGTTGGCCGAAGGAGCTGTTCAGCAAGTACATCATCGTCTCCGATTGGTCGCTGCAGCCCGCGTTCACTTATCCGGATTTCTTTCTGCACAACCAAGGCAACTACTTCGCCGTCAAATTCCCAATTCCGTACTTCAACGCGCTGCGCTTGTTCGCCAGCATCGGGCTCGGCACTCTCGGCGGCTTGTCGTACAAATTCGATCGCGAATATTCGATCTCGGCCGGTGTCGGGAACTTGGCGACTCGCCTAGTGCCCACGTCCGCCACCAACGCCGACAATGACGTCGTCTTCGCGAAGAGCGCCGGGCTGTTCATCGATCGCAATGACTCTTTGCTAGCCTGCGTGCGCGTCACCGACGTGCCGGACTACACCGTCGATTTCAATTTGTATCCGAACGCGTTCGGCACACCGAACCTCGGCCTGTGGAGCGTGGTCGACCGTAACGGCCACTTCATCTTCGGCGCTTCCTTCAGCCACACGCTCGGCCTCGGCTTTGGCGTCGGCTCTCTGAACTAGTGGCTCGTTGCTCGGCTAGCGCCGATTGAAGGCGACAGCGTCTGCGTAGCGCACCCCCGAACCGCCGAAGATGTCCAGCGCGGAGCCGATGGTCAGATCGATGCGCCCTTGGCCGATGCGCGTCACGGTCTCCAGATCAGCGAGTGAGCTCGCCCCACCGGCGTAGGTCGCCGGGATGGGCGAAGCCGCGCCGAGCTTCTCGACGAGCTCCACGTCGATGCCTCGACACAACCCCTCGACGTCCACCGCGTGAACGAGAAACTCGCAACATGACTCGGCGAGCTGAGCCAGCGTCGCGGCCGTGATCGTCACGTCCGTGAATTTCTGCCAGCGATCGGTAACCACCCAGTACTCATCGGCGCGACGGCGACAGCTCAGGTCGATCACCAAGCGCTCCCTACCCACTTTGCGCACCAGGCTTGCGAGACGCTCGAAGTCAACGCGCCCGCCTTGGAATACCCAAGAGGTCACGATGACGTGCGAAGCGCCCGCCTCGAGCCAGTCGAGCGCATTGTCGACGTTGACGCCTCCGCCCAACTGAAGGCCTCCCGGATACGCCGCGAGCGCAGCGCGCGCCGCAGCCTCGTTGCCCGGCCCGAGTGAGATCACGTGGCCACCGCGCAAGCCGTCCGCGCGATACAGCGCGGCGTACTCCGCACTCGACTTTTCGGAGACGAAGTTCTCGCGCACTTGGCCTGGCGCGTCGCCCAGCGTGCCGCCGACGATCTGCTTCACCTTGCCTTCGTGCAGGTCGATGCAGGGCCTGAACACGGCGAAACCATAGAAGCCTGCCGCAGAAAGCGCCAGCCGGGGCGAAAAGCGTCGCTTTTACGCGAGCGCCACGGGCCAAAGCCCCGCCGGCGAAGACCAGCGTGGGCGGAGCCCGGAATTCGAAATCGAGCGGAAAACCCGGGCGATCTGCAGCTGATTTGGAAATTTCACAGGTCGCTTCCGAGCCAGACATTAACCGCAAGAGGTCAAGATGAGTCAAAAGCCAGCTCGGATTTGGCAGGGCGCGCGGGGGGACTTCCGCATCAAGCCGCTGTACGTTTTGGTGCCGAGCTTGGCGCTCGGCGCGTGCACGGGGATGGTCACTAACCCGTCGGGGTCGAACGGTACCAGCAATGGTACCGGGACCAGCTCGGGCGTCGGTGCGACCGGGAGCGGCGCGAGCTCGGATCCGGTCACCGGTTCCCAAGTGATGACCGAACCGACATGGCGACTCACCAACGCGGAGTACGCCAACACCGTCCACGACCTGCTCGGGATCGACCTGACGACACCGCTCGATCCGGACGGGGCGAGCGCGGGCTTCAACGCTGGGCTGCAAGCCGGCGACGCCACGGTGCAGGCTTACCATTCCGCGGCGATCGAAGCGTCGAGCCAGAGCGCTGCCCTGCTCAAGCTCGTGCCCTGCGATCAAGCGACGATCACCTCGAATCCAGCGGACTGCGCCGGAAAGTTCATCGACGCCATCGGACCGAAAGCGTTTCGACGCCCGCTCGACGCCGACACCCGCACCGGCCTGACGACGCTGTTCGCCGCCGTCTTCGCACAATTCGGTTTTGCGGGTGGTTTGCAGGCGCTGGTCGAGGAAATGCTGCAGTCGCCCTACTTCCTCTACCACCTTGAGTTGGAAGAGCAGGCCAAAGGCCCGGGGCAAGTGGCCGTGACGGGCTACTCGATGGCGAGCCGTCTGTCGTACTTGATTTGGGCTTCCATGCCGGACGACGAGCTGTTCGCCAAAGCGTCCGCTGGGCAGCTCACGAGCGCGAGCGACGTCGAGACCGAGGCAAGCCGCATGTTGGCCGATCCGAAGGCGCAAGCCGGGCTGCGCAACTTCTATGAACAGTGGCTGTCCGTGCGCGACATGCCCCTCAGCAAGGGCGGGAATTTTGCGAATAGCTACGACGGCCCGAGCATCCTCGGCTCATTCGACGCGCAGGTCGACGCGGCACTTTGGGCTCCACAAAACGGCCTGACGACGCTGCTGACCGGCACCCAGGCGTTCGTCAATGCCACGACCGCGCCGCTCTTTGGTGTGACGGGCATCACGGGCACCGCGTTCCAGCCGGTCAGCGTGAACCCGATGCAGCGCGCGGGCATTCTGATGCACCCCGCGATCATGGCGACCTTCGCGACGGACACGGGCAGTCACCCGATCAAACGCGGTGTCTTCGTGTGGGATCAGATCTTGTGCCAACGGTTGAGCGACCCGCCACCCAACATTCCGACGTTCCCCGGTGTGCCGCCGAACTCCAGCGTGCGTCAGGCGTACGAAGCGTTCACATCGCCGGCGCTATGCCAAGGCTGCCACGCGCGCATCAACCCGGTCGGCTTCTTGTTCGAGAACTACGACACCATCGGCCAGTATCGAACCATCGATGACAACGGCCAACCGGTAAATTCGGACGTTACGGTCGTGGGCGCGGTGGACAGCAACGGCAATCCGGACACGAAGCTCGACGTGGAAACCCCGAACGCGCTGAAGTTCGTCGCCAATCTCGCGAGCGACAGCGGCATCCCCACTCAGTGCATGGTGACGCAGCTTTACCGCTACGCGCTGAAACGCCTCGAAAATGATGCGGACCAAGCGACGCTCAGCAGCCTTTCCAGCGCCTACACCGGCGGCGCGCAGAACATGAGCAAGTTACTCGGCGGACTAACTCAGACGCAGGGCTTCCTGAACCGTCTGAACGTGCAGTGAGGAAGAAATGAAAAACAACCTGACCCCTAGCCGCAGGCGTTTCCTCCAAGGTTTGGGCATCTCTGCCGCCGCGATTCCGCTCGTCGTCGGACTCGACAGCCTGTACGCCCACGCAGACGTGCCGGTCGTACCGAAGAAGCGCTTCCTCTTCATGTATTCGCCGAACGGCGGCCTGTACTACAACTTCCGCCTACGCGTACACGGCACCCAAACCGACATCAGCGACGGCAGCGCGCTGGCCGCGCCGAACCTCATCTATCATCCACTGCAGGCCAACGCGAGCAAGCTGCTCGTGCTCGACCGCCTGTCCTGGATCGGCGCGCGCGAGATCTATCAGGCCGCGAACGCCTCACCCGATCACATCGACCACCCGGGTGGTCACCAAAAAGGGCTCGGTAGCCTGCTCACTGGCCAGGTCTTGATCGGCGGCACGAGCGACTTCGGCAACGCCGGTTTGGGCGACGGCATTTCGGTCGACCAAGTGCTGGCGACCAAGTTGTTCGCCGGCAAGGTCAAATTCCCCTCGATCGAAGTGGGCGTGCAGACCGACGAAAACCTCACCGATCGCTATGTCGACAAGCGAGTGAGCTACGATGCGCCGGCCCAACCGCGCGCGCCGCAGAACGACCCGTTCGTGCTGTTCAACACGCTATTCGGCACACCCGGCGCCAGCACGTCCGGCCAAGCGTTGCGACAAATGCTGGACAAGAGCGTGCTCGACGGAGCTCTGGCGGACTTCACCCGCTTGAACTCGAAGTTGAGCAAGAGCGACCAAATGCTGCTCCAGCAGCACGCCGACGCGCTGCGCGGTCTCGAAGTGCAGCTCGGAACCGTCGTGAACTGTGGCGCCGTTACGCCGCTAGCAGCTCCTACTGGCGTCAACGTCAGTGACGCCTCGGCGACGCACACTTGGGCCATGACGCCCGGGAACTACCCCGTCGTCGGAGGGATGATGATGGACATCATCACGCAGGCCGTGGCATGCGGCTTGACCAACATCGTGACGCTGATGTGGCGCAACAGCGAAAATGATCTGCAGCTCCCGTTCCTCACGGACATCAATTACACCGCGGACGCGCTGGGTCATCACGGCATGTCTCATGCGCGTGATCCAGGGCTGGTCGCGATCGACCAATGGTACGCGACGCAATTCAACACGCTGGTCAACAAGTTCAACGCCATCCCAGACTCGGGTACGTCGGGCACGCTGCTCGACAATTCGCTGCTCATGTGGAGCAGTTGTCTCGGCGACGCTTCGTCGCACGTGAGCAACAACGTGCCGGTGATACTCGCCGGCTCGAACGGCGGCTACTTCAAGACTGGGCGCAACATCCAGTTCAACGACGTGTATACGCCTGCGCAATGGGCCGGCGACCCGCTGGGCGCGAAAGACGGCACCGCGCTCACCACCGCAGCCGACGCCGCGCGCGTGGGCGATCAACAAACGGTCGGTACCCCCGATCTGAGCAACAACGATCTGGCCGTATCGATCCTCAATAGCTTCGGCATGCCGGACACGACCTTTGGCGACCCGCGGTTCTGCAAAGGCGCGTTGCCGTACCTGACTGGCTGAGCTGGGCGTGGGCGCGCCGCGGCCTCGAGCAAACCGCGCTGCGGCGCTGGCAAGCTCGCGGGCTGGTTCTCAAAATCCGACCCACTCTGGCATCGGCTATTTTCATTTCATATCTGAAGTTTAAACTTAAACCTCAGACCTCGCGTCGCGAGAGAGGTGAGCCTCCCGCACTTTCGTTGACACGCATTGGAGTTCCCCCGGTTTGGTTGACACCGTTACGCGGCGTTGGCGAGAGCGGGGGAACGCCAAGGGTCTGAAATCCGCGCGCCGGGCGCTGTCGATTCGAGGGCGCAAATGCGACCACTACGCGAGCTCGAATTGCCCTGATCTCAGGGGTGCACGAAGCTCAAGCTGTAGACGAGCTGCGTTGCATCGCCGAGATCCCAGAGCCAAGGAGCGCCGAGCTCGGCTTCCGAAACCAACGGGCGCAGCCCGGGCGACGAGAGCAACGAAAGCAAGTCCTTCGGGCGCGGACGAAGCGTGAGCGCGCCGCGAGCTAGCGACCCTGCCACGAGCTCCGGTAGCTCGCCCGATGGACGCTCGCCGTACTGGGCAAGCTCCGGAGTGTCCTTGGACGACGCAACGTCGAAGACGAGCAGGCCTCGGCCGCCGCTCCGCGTGCTGCCAGCCAGCGTCGCTAAATGCACCGCGCTGAGCGCGCTCAGCAAATCCGCCCAATTGGCGCGCGAGCTGACCCAGGCGTGTTGAAACGGCACGGCGAGCTGACTGAGCACGCACGTTGAAACCACGCCAGCAAAGCTCCGGCCGAGCTCACGCAAGATGCGCTGTGCGGCGCTGACGGCACTCCGCCCGAGCGCGGAGCGATCCGGAAAGCGCTCGCCCCAGTCGTCCAAGTGCTGCAGCAAGCCCGAGAAGTCCACGTTGGGGTGCAGCACGATCTTGTCGCGCACCGCGCGTGACTGTCGCTCGCGAGAACGCTCCAGCGCATCGCCGTCGAGATCTACGAGGTGGATCTCGCGCTGGGAGCAGGCGAGCATGTCGAGATCTAGATCCGAGCAATTTCCCGCACCAAACACGCAGATTTCCGCATCCGGTGGCAAGCTTCCGATGAGCGCCATCACGCGCTGACGATGCTGCGCATAACGCTGCCAACTGTCGGGGAACTGGCGATTGTAGGCGCGGGCCGCGGTGCGCGCGCGCGCTTCGGCGTCCCCATTTTCGGCCGCGTGCTGCTCGCGTTGATGACGCTCCAGACACACCCGCGAGCACGCGAGGAACACGCTGCGTGCGGAGTAACACAGGTCGCAGATCCGCTTAGGCGGCTCGGCGCAGCCGCAAGTCCTGGTCTGTGGCACCTCGACGGGACGCGAGCTCTCGGAACACTCGAGGGTCACCGAGCACTAGTGTCCGGACTGAGCTCCGGTCGTTTCAGACGACGGGCAGGAGCCGGTCCGGGCCGAGCGGGACCAGCACGGCCCGGTGCTTTTGGTCGAAATCAGGGAACAATTCCGGATGAATACAGGCCGCCAGGATCTCCAAGGACTCCACCAAACGCGGTCCGGGGCGGTTGAAGAAGGCGTTGCCGTCCGTTACATATAGCCGCGCGCGCGGCCCAGCAGCGGCTAGTAATGCGTCAATCAGCGCGCGCTCCCGTAGCGTGCGCGCGAGATCGAAGCCGCACGGTTTCACGACCACGATATCTGGCTCGAGGCGCGCGAGCTCAGAGAGCGCGACGGTGGGCGCAGGCGCTCCCGGAAGCGCCCCAAATGCCTCGCCGCCCGCGAGCGCGATCAACTCGGGCATCCAAGTTCCACCGAGCATCACCGGCTCGAGCCACTCGACCGACACGACGCGCGGTCGACGAGCAGCCTGGCTGGCCCGCTCGGCGATGGCGGTGATGCGCGCCTGGAGCGCAGCGCGCAGCGCGCCGCCCCGCTCAGCGCGGCCGAGCGCCCTGGCCACCGTCTCGACATCGCCCAAGACATGCTCGAGCCTGGTGGGACGAAAGCTGACGATGCGCACCGCGTCGCGCTGCGCAAGACGCGCTACGGCGCTGCGTACATCCTCGAGCGACACGGCGCACACTTCACACAAATCTTGAGTCAGGATCAGATCCGGAGCGAGTGCGGCCAGGCGTGGCTCATCGACCGTGTAAATGCTGAGTGCGTCCTTCACCACAGCACGCACGGCAGCGTCGATCGCGCGGCTCGACAGCTCGTTGCCAACGCGCGAGTGAGTCAACACGGGCAGCCCACGGATCGCCTCGGGGAAGTCACATTCGTGGGAAATTCCGACTAAATTCGAGGCCGCGCCCAGCGCGCACACGAGCTCCGTGGCGGAGGGCAAAAGCGAGACGACGCGCGGCTGGGACACGGCAAACCTGGACCACTCCTAGCATGAGCGGTAACGTGCCGCGCGTGTCGCCTTGGACCGCGCAGCGCATGGGGGCCATCGTGGGCGTCGCGCTGGCAGTCACTTGGGTGATTTGGATCCGCACCCGCGCCACGCCTTGCCCTGGCGCCGTCACGCTCGAGTTTCACCCACCACTCGCCGACCCCGGGAGCTACCACATCGAGCTGAGCTGGGACGGCGGCAAGCCGTGCCAGCTCACGGTCGAGCTGCCGCTCGACAGCAGCACGCTGAACCAGCGACCCAAGACCGGCTGCGGCATGGCCGTGCAACTGCGCACCCAGGTGCAAGACGGTCAGGTGAGCGTGTCGGGGCTGAGCTTTGCGGCCGCGCCAGAACGCTTCAAGCTCGCCGTGTTGCGCAACCAAGAAGCGGTCTACGACGCTGAGCTGACTCCTAAGTACGCACCGTACGAGACGACGCGCACGGAGGACTCGCATTTCTGCGGCAATCGAGCGTTGGTCTTGCCGCCCTGCCTACGAGGCAGCTCCGAATGCGCGCCGTTTCCAGCGAGCTGTGATGGAGCTTGCGGCAACAAGAAGGTGTGCTGTCTGACGCCGGAGTGGGGTCGCGACTTTGGCCCTAAAGCCGCCAGCGAATGCAGCTCGGCCAATAGTTGTTTTGCTCACCTCGGGCATGTCGCCTGCCACGGAGACACGGACTGTCCAGCGAGGATGCGCTGCGGCGATGCCTCGTTCGCGAACGACTTCTCAACGCCCGTGCTCGTTTGCCAAGATCGCTAACGCGCGGCTAATTCAGGCCAATTTATTTTACCCGGGTATTATTGACAGGAGATTTTACCCGGGTATTATAACCCGATGGATCAAGACAAGACGTACTCGGCGTTTGCCGGTGAACGGCAGATCGCCGCCGGCTCACTGCTCGACATGCTCCGCTCTGCAAAAGCCTACTTGGACCGCGCGAGCGAGCCCCGCCTGCTGATCTTCGAAGATCAAACCGGGCAGCAAGTGGACTTCGACTTCAGCGGCAACCTCACCGAGGTCCTCCAGCGTGCCGCGCCCGTCGCTCCCGAGCGGCCCGGACCCGGTCGGCCCAAGCTCGGCGTCGTGTCGCGTGAAGTGTCACTCTTGCCTCGACACTGGGAGTGGCTCGAGGCGGAACCACAAGGGATCTCGGCGGCGCTCCGCCGCCTCGTCGACGAAGCCAGAAAGAAAAACCCAGGCGAGCAGCGCGCTCGCCAGACACGCGAAGCGGTCAACAAATTCTTGACCGCAATGGCTGGTGACCTCGAGAACTTCGAAGAAGCGACGCGCGCGCTGTTTGCGAAGGACAACGCGCGCTTCGCCGAGCTGATCGCCAAGTGGCCACGAGACATTCGGCGGCACGCCCTCGGCATGCTGGAAGACGCTGCACCATCGGGTGACGTCTAGCGAAGCTCGGGTGGTGGCCCGGTTCGAAAATCCAGCCCGCGATTGCCCAACGCAGCGCTCGACCCGTCCGCTGTTGCAGGTCCGGACGCGACGCTGGAGCGCGTCCGTGGAGCGTCGAGGTCCGCGAACCGAAATCTGATGTTTAACTACAATGCCGTTCACTTAAGCGGCGAACCCTACGATATGTTGTGGGGCAGCGTGAGCGATGGGGTCCATATTGTGGTCTCGGTCCTTAACCGAACGGCATTGTGTTTAACTATAAACTTCAGAGTCGCGACGAAACGGGGTAACCGACGACGAGCTTCACCGTGAAGCTCGTCGGTCGTCGGACCCGTGCATTGAAGAGCCGTAACCGAGCTCGAGCTCGCCTCGGCAATATGGGCGTCACTTCCGCGTCCCTGAAAATTTTCAGGGCAAGTTGGATTTTGACCCGCTTGAGCCGAGACACGCGGCGCGCCGGAACTGCGGAAATCACCCCAGGGAGTAGCTCCCTATGCGCGTCAGGCCATTTTTCGGCAAGACGCTTGCCCAATCTCTGGAATCGGTTCCAGAAACATCTCGAATCTAGATCCGAAAATGCTACACAACGGATATGTCGACGAGCGCTCGTGGGTTCGTGGGGTGGTTGAGTACATATGCATTGGGCGTGGCGGTGGCACTCGCCGTAACTCCTGCTCGCGCGACGGTTACTCAGCCCAACGGAGACGCCATTCCGATTCTGCCGTCCGCAGCGGAGATCGGCGTGGTCACGAGTCGCGGCTTCGCGCCCAGCGCCGTCGAGCTGAACGGCTTGTTCGCCGCGCGCGGCGAAATGCTCGACTACATCGTCGACGCCAAGACCACCCCGGGGGCGTTCTCTCCGACTTGCGGGTTCACCGGTGAGCTGGTCTTGCGCGGCGGTTCGGCGATTGCCGCGCTCGGTTGGTACAACGTGGATGATCCCACCCAGCCGCCGAACGTGTATCCGCTCGTGCCAACGTCCATTCTGACCAATCAGAGCTCGACTCAGGACAACCAATCCACGCCGAACGTGAACGAGTGCATTCAAGCGGCGACGGCCGCCGGCGCGCTGTGTGGCGGCGGCGATCATGATTTCTGTCCTCTGGCGACGCCGAGCGTTACCCAGCCGACGCAGCACTGTTGGACCGACGCGACCTTCGAATCCGGCATGATCAAGAGTGATCCGCACTACCTCGGCGGCCTGGTTGGGTTTGCGCTTTGGCAGAACGACCACACGAAGCAGATAAAATACAGTGAAGCCAAGCTGAATGTCCCGTGCACCGCTCCGGGCTGCGGTGCCAATGATCGTTGGGTGACCGCGCTGATCTGGCAGTCGACCGTCGATCCGGAAGGCTTCTACCTGGGCTTCGAGGATCTCGGGATGGATCCGAGCGATTGGCACAAGCTGCCGCCCGGCGACTCCAGCAGTACAGGGAGCTGTGACGGTGACTTCAACGACTTCGTGTACTTCGTCACGGGTGTCGATTGCCAAGGCGGGAACCTACCGTGCGACACGGGCTTGCTCGGTGCATGCTCCGTCGGTCATACGGATTGCGCTGCGCCAGGTGAGACAGCAACCTGCCGCCCGGTCGTGCAGAAGGGCGTCGAGATCTGCGATAACGTCGACAACGATTGCGACGGCGTGATCGACAACGGCACGGGGCTGTGTCCCGACCCGGACAAGCCCATCTGCTTCCAAGGCAGCTGCGTCAGCACGTGCACGGGCGGTGAGTTCCCCTGCCCGGCCGGCACCACCTGCGACGACTCCGGGCACTGTGTCGATCCGACGTGCGCAAAGATCTCCTGCGCGGCAGGCACGGCGTGCCGCAACGGCGCCTGCGTCGACCCGTGCGGCGGCGTGGTTTGCCCGTCCGGCTCCCAGTGCGAGCTCGGACAGTGCGTTGATCCATGTGCCGGCGTGACGTGCACGGGCGGTCGAGTGTGCGACAAGGGCCTGTGCGTCGCAGACTGCTCGTGCGCTGGCTGCACCTTGCCGCTCACTTGCGGAGCCGACGGCAGGTGCTCGGATCCCGCCTGCGCGAACGTGAACTGCGCGAATGGGTTCGTGTGCCAGGCCGGTACTGACGGCAAGGGCACCTGCGTCGACCTGTGCGTGGGCGTAGTTTGCCCAGGCGGCGGCAAGTGCTCGATGGGCATGTGCTCTGCGCCCGGCACGGGCACGGGCGGCGGAACCAGCACAGGCGTGGATGGCGGCCTCTCCTTCGGCGGTTCGGGCATCGACTTCGGCGGCACCAGCAGCACCGGCGGCTCGACCGGCACGACGCGCCGCAGCTTGAACCCTGTCACTCAAAAGGGTTGCGGTTGTCGTATCGGTCAAACCGAGAGCGAGCGCTCGAGCGCGCAAACATTGGCCTGGTTGGCTAGCGCGTTGGGCCTCGGC
>DATHOI010000570.1:0-4812 GCA_035485095.1 Polyangiaceae bacterium
CTGAAGCTCTTGTACTCGAAGTCTCGCGCGCTTCCGGCACCGTCGCTGACGATGACCCCCGTGAACCAACGACTCGGCTGCGCGAAGCACTCGAGAATGCCGTGCGCCGCCATGAACTCCAGGTCGTCGTGGTGAGCGCCAATGCCGAGGTGAGTCGTGCGCGCCAATGCCGAGTCGAGCGGACTTTGATCGGGAACGAAGATTTCTGCGGTGGGATGGTTCAACTTCATGACGACCTCAGTGGCCGCTCAAGCGCGGCAGACTTGCAGCAGCAATCGACTGACCCACACGCCGGGTCGCTTCGTCCGGTAGGTGAATATTGAGGATTTTCGCAAGCTCCGGGGATTCGACAGCCAGAACCTCACGCGCCTTATCGAGCAAGATACTGCCACCTTGACCGGACGTAACGCGACCGAGCAAGAGCACGTGCTTCACCGCGTAAAAGTCGCTGTAGTGCAGCAGGCCGTAGCCCAAGTAGACACCCAGTGTTTCGAAGATCGCGACCGGGCGCGGGTCGCCTTTAGCCAGGAGCTCTTGCACGCGCTTCAGCTTCGCGCCGGGTGTTGCACCTGCCTCGAGCTCAATCCCCGCGCGCGCTGCCAAACGGATCACCGCGTCCTGCGAAAAGTAACCCACTCCGGTGCCTTGGTCGCCCGACCATTCGTGATCCACGGCCGCGGCAGTGCCGTAGTCCACGGGCGCGAAGGCTAGCTCATTGAGCCAACCCGTGATGAGCCCTTGCGGGTTCACGTAACCGACCGCTTCGCTCGTACCCATTGCGATGCCCAGCACCGAGTGGTCCTTGAGCTCGAGAGCCCCGGCGAGCGCGGTCACGTCGCCGTCGTTGGCTACCTCCAGCGGCACGCCGCCCCACTTCTTAGCGACGTCGAGGTAAATATTTTTGATCCGCGCATTGAACGCCGCCTCGGGCACCTTGCGGAACAAGGATGCGACCATCGTGCGATTGTTCACGTAAATGCCGGCAGAGCTCACGCCGATCGCGTCGATACGCGGTAGGTGCTCGGCGGCGCGCCGAATCGAATCGTCGATGCCGTCGAAGTGATACTGCGGATCGCCTTGTAGCTTCGGCTCCCAGACGATCTCGCACGAGAATACTTCTTTGCCGTCGATTACGGCGGCAACCTTGCGATCGCTACCGCCCGCGTCGAAGCCAATGCGACAGCCCTCGAGGTGCCCGCCCACCGCGGCGCCTTGCTCACGCTCCTTCGGCAGTGCCTCGAAGGGCACTGACTCGACGATGAATCTTGGCTTCTCGTAGATCTTCGCGAAAAATTCGGCGTCGAAGGCGCGGGCGCCACCCGGCGCGTATTCGCGCGCCAAGTGCTCGGCAACCTCACGCGGTCCGGCAACGCTGACGTGAAATGCCCCCTTCTGCCAGAGCAGGAACTTCAGGATCCGCTCGACATAGCGGAGATTGCTGCTCGCTTGGGGATGGGGCGCTGGCAGCAGCGAGGTCTCGAAGATCGAGACGTTGCCCGCATCACGTTCCAGCGCAAGCACGAGACGAACGCCCGCGCTGCGCGCCACCTCCGCGCGGAAGGCCTGATTGCACAGCCAAGCCGGCCGAAACTCGCGATGCAGGGGCGGAGCCACGTTCGGCGGCTGCTCCAGCAGCGTTTCTGCCATGCGATCCGCAGAGCCTACGCCGGCGCGATCGGAAGCGGAAGAGCCCCGGGAAGACTGGGAAATCATGCACTACTCTGGCCTGAAGCGGGCATGCCAGGGTTGCCGAATCGAATCGGAAAAATGGCGCGATTATACGGACGGCGCGAAGTTGGGCTCTGACCGTAACTTTTGGAAGCTCGGAATTATCAGGCGAGCTTCAGCAGATCGCGCGTCATGTCATCGCCCGCCTGCACGACTTTGAGATTGGCGACGAACGCGTATTTCGCGACGTTCATGTTCACCAAAGCACCGGCCAGATCACCTGTCGTGTCGCTGCTCGGCGCGGCGGCGCGTGCCTGCGGAGAAATCTGCACGGTAGCTGCGGGGCTCGAAAACGAAGGCGCCTCTGCGAAGCGCGTTACTTGGGCTGCAGCGCGGTCCACGCTGTTCGACGCGGCGCTCAATCCGGAAAGCGCGGACTGCAGAATGGGAGCGATCATCAACGATGCTGAACGGTCTCCTCGCCGTCGCCTTGAGCAGAACCCTCTGAAAACAGCTCCTGCCTGACGACGCCTAGATTGTTCGAGAAATGCCGCGTCATGCCGCTCATCGACCTGCCCCTGTCTCAACTTGAAACGTATGCTGGTCTCAACCCGAGGCTGGTCGACCACGACGCCCGGACTTCGGACAGCGATTTCGCGTTGCCCCAGTTGTCGTCCACCGCTTCGACCCGCGCGTCGCTCACGTGCCCGATCGCTTCCATTTGCAATCATGGCTACCGTTATTGAGCCGCACGCCCGCTGCCGCAAGCGGCGCGCCTCAGGGACAATAAGTGAGCACGAGCTTGGGCGCGTAGTCAGCGGTCGCGTTCTCGCGCGTCGCAAAAAACACGTGTTCGCCGGTGCTCGCGGCCGGCTCGAGCGAATCCTTGATCAGCCAACCGAAGTTCGTGCTGGGCGTCGTGTAGAAGCTCTGTGCATCACTCAGCACCTGAAATGTGACGACGCTGGTCGCAACGGCGCTCCCACTCACGAGCTCTGAGTCCGTGGGGGTCGCGACGAAGTCGCCGCCGGGCGCAGTCCAACTAGAGCCCGTTTTGTACTCTTGCCACGTCACTTGCGACTCGACCCAACTGCGATTGGAAGTTTGTGCAACGCGATGTACTGCGATCGTCTTGTCGAGCCCCGGGTTGTTCACGATGGTCAGCTCGAGGGCGGCGGACTCGATCGTGACGCCGCTCGGAATCGACGAAAAGTCGAACAGAAATACCGCTCGTTCACTGCTCGCGGTTCCGCCGCGCACGATGTTCACTTCTGCCACTGTCCCGTAGTTGCTGCTGGGCGACGCCGCGTTGATGTTCGAGTCGGCAGTAGCCACGAGCGTTACCGATTGCCCGCACGTGCCGCCTGCGCCGCCATTTGCCGCGCCCGCCGAGCCCGCCTTTCCAGCGGAGCCCGCGCTGCTCGATGCACCGCCTGCACCAGCAGATCCGCTGGCCCCGCCTTTGCCTGCCCCGCCTGCGACGCCGCTCGAGCCGCCCGACCCGGCGCTGCCTGCGCTCGAAGTAGTTCCCGAGATGCCGAGCGCGCCCGCAGTGCCGCCGAGACCAGGCGCGCCTCCGCTGCCCGCCGAAGCTGCGCCTCCGACGTTCGACGCTCCACCCGAATCCGCCCCCGCACTCAGGCCAGCACCGGCGAGCCCGCTCGCTCCGGCGCTCACCGCTCCTGAGCCTCCAGCGGCGCCATGTGTGCCAGCTTGCCCGGAGGCCCCAGCTGCGTTCGAAGTTCCAGCATCGACGGTATCTGAGCCCGGTGTGGCGTCATTCGTCGGTGAGGCGCACGCCGACACGACGATCCATCCGTACACGAGCGCAGCACGCCGCAGCAGCAGAGCCATCCAAACCTCCGCGGGTCAGGTGTTCGCTAGCGAGGCGCGTGATCACCCCTTTTTTCTGACGCCCAGCGCGAGCTTCAGCGTGCTGGCGTCAAAATCAATGCGCCGAGCGGAGGAATGCGCAATCGAATCGAGCAGGGGCGGCCATGGAGCGGCAGGGGATCGGTCTCGACGACGGACGAGGTTTGGAACTCGCTGCCGCCGAAACGCAGGTCATCACTCGATAGACGTTCGATGTAGCGACCCGGCGTGGGCACTCCGATGCGGTACTCGTCACGCGGCACCGGCGTGAAGTTGAGCACGACGATCACGTGATCGGCACCGTCACGACGCAGGTAACTGAGGATCGTGTTGTCTTTGTCGTTGCAGTCGATCCACTCGAAGCTCGCGGCTTCGGGATCGCCGCGCCACATCGCAGGGGTATCCCGGTACAGCTTGCCCAGGTCAGCGATGTATTCCTGCAGGGCGCGACGCTGCGGATGCTCCGCGATGTGCCAATCCAAACTAGTGTCGACGTTCCACTCGTTGTGCTGAGCGAACTCGGTACCCATGAACATCAACTGCTTGCCGGGACGCGTGTATTGGTAGGCCAAAAGCAGCCGCAAGTTGGCCAGCTTTTGCCAAAAATCTCCGGGCATCTTTTCGATCAGGGAGCCTTTGCCGTGCACCACTTCGTCGTGCGAGATCGAA
Source organism: Polyangiaceae bacterium (assembly GCA_035485095.1). Classification (GTDB taxonomy): domain Bacteria; phylum Myxococcota_A; class Polyangia; order Polyangiales; family Polyangiaceae; genus PMG-095. Next base: position 4,210 of record DATHOI010000570.1, read on the forward strand.
TTGATGAAGCGCTCGGTGTACTCGTAGAGCATCGAGAAAGTGAGCTGATCCAGGTGGTACTTGCGGTGCACCGGCTCCTTGGTGAAAAAGCCCAGCGTGTCGTGCATCCAGCCCATGTTCCACTTGAAGTCGAAGCCGAGCCCACCTTCTGAAGGGGGCTTGGACACGCCGCCCCAGGCCGTCGATTCCTCGGCGACAGTGAAGGAGCCAGGGTGCTCCTCGTGAATGATCGCGTTCACGCTGCGCAAGAACTCGATGGCTTCGATGTTCTCACGGCCACCGTATGGGTTCGGCAACCACTCGCCTTCTTTGCGGCTGTAGTCGAGGTAAAGCATCGAAGCGACGGCATCCACCCGTAGACCATCGACGTGAAACTCCGACAGCCAATAGAGCGCGTTGGCGGTCAGGAAATTCCGCACCTCACTGCGACCGAAGTTGAAAATGAGCGTACCCCAGTCAGGGTGCTCGCCACGGCGCGCGTCCTCATGCTCGTATAGCGCGGACCCGTCGAAGCGCCGGAGCGAGAAGTCGTCTTTGGGAAAGTGGGCGGGCACCCAGTCGATCAGCACGCCAATGCCGTTCTGGTGGCAGTAGTCGACGAAG
>DATHOI010000571.1:0-4125 GCA_035485095.1 Polyangiaceae bacterium
CTGAAACTGGTCTGCCTATCAGCGACGTCAGTCGCCCTGGCTCTTGCTTTCACTGGTGGCTGCAGCTCGTCGAATGACAGCGCCCGTACCGGTGGCAGTGGTGGCTCCGATACTGCCGCTGGCGCGACCAGCGGGGCTGGCGCGAGCAACGTCGCCGGCGCGAGCAACGTCGCCGGCGCAAGCACAGGCGGCACGACGGGCATGCTCGGTGGCGCAGGCGCCACGGCGGGTGGCGCAACAGGGACCGCGGGCTCTTCGACGAGCGGCGCGGACATGTGCGGCCTGCCGACGACGAGCGCCCCGAACGCTCTCCTCTACAACGGAGCAACGACCGCACCCATGTGCGGTACTGCGATCGCCATGCCACGCGTTGGCTACTGGTTCAACTATGGTGACTCCACCGCTGGCGCGATGGAAACCGGCAAGGGGGATTTCGGTGGCTGTGGCGGTCCGACGGACTGCGCGTACCACATCAGCGGTTCCGGCTACACGGACTACGGCGCGGGCATCGGCTTCGATCTCAACGACAGCAGCGCGAGTCCCCCCGTCGCGCAGCCCTACGACGCAACGGCGTACATGGGTCTGCAGTTCTACGCCAAGGGCACCATCACCGGCACACGTGGCCCGAAGTACGCCTCCTTGGCGCAACAAATCCACATGAAATTCGTCACGGCGACGGACCGTAGCGGTGATGACTACGGCGGTTACTGCACGGTCGGCGCTGACTGGACGATGTGCAGCCTGACCTTCGCAGCCGCCACTCGTGACGGCTTCTCTTCGACACCTCCGGTGGCGACGGATATGTTCGACGCCAACATGCTGGAGAAGATCCAACTGGAGTTCTCCAAGTTCTCGCAGCCAGCCGACGCAGGCACGCTGACCCCGGTCGACTTCGACGTGTGGGTCGATGACGTTTCGTTCTTCTGAGTCGTCTCGCGAACCGAATCGGACACGGATGGCGAGCGGCATACGCGGCCTGAGCTTCCCGGTCGTGGCACAGGTCACGGTCGGGCTCGCTCTATCGTATGGAGGCTGTATCGATGCCTCCAAGCGGGTTGCCGCGACACCGCAGGAGCAGGCTCCCGCGCCGAACGCGTGCGCGAAGGGAATCCGCCCCGCTCCAGACGGCGCGCTCGATGACGCTGAGGACAACGACACCGAGCTGACGAAGGTCGGCGGCCGCGACGGCTACTGGTTCACGAGCGCCGATCCGAATGGCTCGACGATCCTCCCGACGCCCTTCAAAATGAGCGACGGCGGAGCCGGCGGCTCGAAACACGCCGTGCACGTCAGCGGCCAAACATCAGCCACGAACGGCGCTTGGGGCGTGCTACTCGGAGCGAACATGGTTCAGGCCGGCGCTTACGACGCTTCGCCCTATGTCGGCATCGCGTTCAAAGCGAAGGTCGGAGCGCACTCCGCCAACAAGGTTCGCTTCAAAGTGGGAGACGTGAACACGCACCCGGACGGCGGCGTGTGCAAGAGCTGCTGGAACCATTTCGGCAAGGATCTGACGCTCTCCAGCGATTGGCAGGAGTACCGCGTCTCGTTCGCGGAGATGACACAGGAGGCGGGCTGGGGCGACAAGGTTCCAGCGGTCACGCCCGGCAAATTGCTGAGCATCAATTGGTCGATCGGCCCAGGTCAAACGTACGACCTTTGGCTCGACGATATCGTGTTCTTCGAGTGCCTGTAGCCGCGGGGATGCTTCGGCGTGGCGCGGGCGCTGGCAGCGACTCGCGCGCGTTCAGCCCGCGTCTTTGATGCCCGGCACGTAACGGTGCCGCACGCTCATGTATTCAGCGAGCGACCGAGTCGGTTGCTCGCGATCCGCCGGGATGGGCTGGCTCGAGAAAGTCTGAAAATAGAGCAGGCACGCGTTACGCCACCACTTCGCCTCCTGCTCTTGGATCACGAGTAGCTGACTGACGTGCTCGTGCCGCGCGCCATCGACGTACTCGCCGAGCGACGCCCAGGTGGCTCGCATCGCCGCGACGCTCGAAACACCGCGGTAATAGTGCTCGCACAGTGCTTGCCAGAGCGTCGGCCCAGAACGCAGGCGCGCGTTCCAGGGCACGTGATGAAACCAGAGCAAGAGCGACTCGGGGCACGTCTCGATGTTCCCGAAGTGCTCGGCAACCGGTGGCGCGTACTGCGCGACAGCGTTGCTGCCACTCTTCGTGCGCTCGAAACCCAAGCCCGCACTATCTGCGCGATGAAAGTAGACGCTCGTCCAGTCCGCGCGCCCCTGGTCGATCCACGGGCCAGGACCATAGTGATGATCCCACGCCATCAGGTGATGCAGGCCGAGGGGCGTCATGTAGTCGACCACAGCCTCGCGTGAGCCGGCCATTAGCGGCAGCGCTCGGGCCAGAAACTGCGGAGCGTTGCTGAACGTCATGCGCAGCCACTCTTCAGCAATGGCAGTGGCGCTGAGCCCCGGATCCCAAGCGAGGCGACCAAACGCGAACCAATTGGCTTGCGCAAAGGGGTGCCCGCACCAATTCCGATCGCTGCCGATATTCGCGACGCCCGCTATTCCGGAGTACGAGCCAGGAGCCGCTACGTATTCGAGAATGCGCGCCACGGTCGTGCCCGGGCCGTCTCTGTAGGTATCGGAATCCAAGACCTCTTCTATCAGCGGCCCGAGGTACGCGAGGTGCGTCGCGCACCCGAGGTACTCTTGCGTGAGCTGAAACTCGGCGATGACACGCGTCTTGCGGAGCGCGCCGAACAGTGGATGAAACGGCTCGCGCGGCTGGAAATCGATCGGGCCATTTTTGATCTGAACGATGACATTGTCCTGAAACTGACCGTCGAGGGGCAGAAACTCATCGTAGGCTTGCATCGCTCGATCGGTGCCAGGCTCTGCGGCGTACACGAAGGCTCGCCAGATCACGACTCCGCCGTGCGGCGCGAGCGCGGCCGCGAGCAGATTTGCGCCGTCGGCGTGTGTGCGTCCGTAGTCCTGCGGGCCCGGCTGCCCCTCGGAGTTCGCCTTCACCAAGAAACCGCCAAAATCAGGCACTATCGCGAAAATTTCCGCGGCCTTCTGCGCCCAAAACCGCACCACTTCGACCGCGAGCGGGTCGGCTGTTTCGAGCGCACCGATTTCGATCGGTGCGCTGAAGCGAGCCGTCAAATAAACACGGATACCGAAAGGTCGGAACACGGCGGCGAGCGCGGCGACCTTTTCGAGGTAGGGCCTCGTGAGCACGAGCGCGTCCGCGTTGACGTTGGTGAGCACCACGGCATTGATACCGATGGAAGCGTTGGCGCGCGCGTAGTCCAAATACTGCGGCGACACGTAATGCGGCAGTTTGTGCCAATCCCAAAGCGAACAGCCCGCGTAGCCGCGCTCGACAGTGCGGTCCAGGTTGTCCCAGTGGTCGAGCATGCGCAGACCGAGCCGCGGCGCGCTGACAACGGCAAGCTGCGCTAGGTCGCGCTGAGTCTGCAATTGGCGCAAGAAATGAAATACGCCATACAGCACGCCGATGTCTTCATTGGCCGTGATCACGAGGCACGGCGCTCCCGCGTGCGTCGCGTACTCGATCGCGAAGCCTTCACCGCCGAGTGCGGAGCGGTCACTCGCTGCACACGCTCGGACGAGCTCCGAATCCCGCGCGGTACCCAGTACGACGAAGCCGCCCGCGCGACTTGGAGCGCGGCTCGTACCGAGGGCATTGCCCAAAAGACCAGCCAGGCCGGCCAGCAGCTCGCGTTGCGCTGTGAGCAGCGTAGCTGACGGCTGAGCGACATCCAGCACCACTTCGCTCAGCAGAGCGCGGTACTCCGCGAGCCGCGCGGAGTCCGAGATCAGCTCGTACCTGAGCCACAACCGATAGCCGTCTTCGTCTGCTCCGGAGTGCGTCACGCTCGCTACTCGGCTTGCTTGTAGAAGCTCACACTATCAATCCAGTAGTCGATGATGCCAGCGTCCCAGGTGAAGCGCACCACGGACACCGAGTGCAAATCGAGCTCCTCCGCCTTCTTGGCGAAGCCTTGTTGCCGGAGATCCGTGAACGGCACGTGGAAGAACTGCCAGTCCGTCGTGAGGTCTACCGAATTTACCCAGTGATCCCCGCAGCGCTGCGAGGCCGGAGCGGGCGGCGGGTCCCCCGG
>DATHOI010000572.1:0-3055 GCA_035485095.1 Polyangiaceae bacterium
TTCGGCCTGTTCACCGGCTATCTGCTGCTCGATGCTTGGATCGGAAACACCGACCGCCATCACGAAAATTGGGGAGTATTGCGGCGCCGCGATCAACCGGGCCAACCCTTGGTCCTCGCGCCCAGCTTCGACCACGCCTCCAGCCTCGCGCGCGAGCTCGGCGATGGACGTCGCACCGACAAGGGCAACCCAAAGCAAGGCACTCCGGTAGAGCGCTACGCGAAACGCGCGGCGTCCGCCTTCTACGTCAGCGATGGCAGCGGTCGCCAGCTCACCACCTGGGAGGCGTTTGCAGAAGCGGCGGCGCGCCGGCCAAAGGCAGCCAAGGCGTGGCTCGCACGCCTGAGCGCCATCAGCGCGCACACCGTGAAAGCGATCGTGGACGCCGTGCCCGCGAGTCACATGAGCGATACGGCGAAGGCGTTCGCTTGCGCGTTGCTCGAGCAGAATGCCAAGCTGGTCGGCGCCCGATGACCGCCAGCTACGTGTCCCCCGCTCTGTTCGTCAATTGGCAGGGCGAAAGCGGTCGGCAGGTGTTCCCGGTTGGCCGGCTTCTCAACCTGTCGGGGGACAGTTACGAGTTTGCCTATCTCGCCGCCGCGAAAGAGGCGCAGCAGCTCGGCTTCGTGCCATTCGTGGCGTTTCCGGAGCTGGAGCGCGTTTACATTTCCTCAGAATTGCCGGCATTTTTCAAGAATCGAGTGCTTCAACCCGCGCGTCCCGACTACCCAGAGCATCTGGCAGAGCTCGGTCTCGACCCCGCAACGGCCACACCGATCGCGATCTTGGCGCGCAGCGGTGGTCGGCGCGTGACCGATCCGCTCGAAGTGTTTGCGGAGCTCGTGCCCACGACAGATGCGACTCGCGTCGAAGCGCACTTCTTCGTCCGCGGCATCCGGCATGTTGCAGGCGCCGAAGAAGTGCTGACTCAGCTCGCCCCCGGCGACTCGCTGACGCCTCAACCCGAGCCGACCAATGCCGTTAACCCGAAGGCATTGCTGCTCGCACGCCCCGACACTCGCCGCGTCGGCTACGTGCCCGACTACCTGGCGGAAGATCTGAACGGTCTCACCGTGAGCGACCCGTCGCTGCTCATCCAAGTGGTGCGCGTGAACGCCGCGCCCTCGCCTTCGCAGCAGCGGCTGCTGTGTCGGCTCAGCATCTCTGCAACGGCTCCGCGACCTCACCGCGGCGCGCGATTCGAGCCAATCGCGAGCGATGCGCTGCGCTTGGAAGCGGGCGAGCTCGTGGCGACGTCAGTGCCGCGGCTAACGCGGACAGAGGACGCCGCAGCGGAGTTGCGGTGAGCGTTGCGGAGACCGAGACAGACCCCAAGGCTCCCGTCGCAGCCGACCTGGTAGCGCTTCAGTGCGGGCAGTGCGGTGGGAGCGTGCCCGTCGCGGACCTCGAGAGCGCGACCTGCCCCTACTGCGGTCAGCTGGTGAGCGTACCGGAGGAACATCGAAACGCGGTGCGGCTCGTGCGAGCCCAGGACACGGAGCTTCGGCACGCCGAACGAGAGTGGTCCCGTTTCACGCGCACGACCTTGCCCACGTGGCTCGCCACGCTGTTCGCGATGCCGCCGTCGTTGATCCTCGCGGGCAGCTTGACGGCCGCGCTGCTCGCAAAGCTGGGCCTGCTCGTTTTGTCGAGCGAGCCGCGTATCTTTTTCGCGATCAGCGGTCTTTTGCCGCTCGCACCTGCCGTCGTTCTGGCGGTGGTCGCCTACTGGTCGAGCACGACCGCGGAGGGCATCCGCCTCACGCGCGTACTACTTGCCGCGCGCCCAGGCAAAGTGCCGACTTGCCGGAACTGCGGAGCGCCGCTCTTGGTGCCTGAGCAAGCGCTGTTCGTGCGTTGCCCGTACTGCCGAACCGACAGCTTGGTCACGCTGGACGCCCTGCAAGCGCGCGCACTACTCGAGAACATCGATCGCGCCGAAGCGAGCGCCCAAGGAGCCATCGAAAGTGCCCGCGCGCGCCGCGCCAAGGCGCTCTGGGCGGCGAGGTGGATGGCAGCCATTTGGTTCGGGATGATCTCCATCGCCTTGCTTTGGGCGTTCGTTCCGACCCTCGACGCGGTGATCGGGCTCGTTGCGGCCGACGTATTCGTGCTCTCTCTATTCACGTACCTGATCACCGCGGGAACCTTGGTCAGTTCCGTCGGCAGCCCTCGCCTCCGCGCCAAGCTCTCAGCCGTGGGCGCGGCCGCAGGCTTTGCCCTGGCGACCGCGTCGACCGTCGCGCTTTGGCTAATCGCCTAGACCTCGGCGACTTTCCGGGGGGCGCCAGCGCAAGTGGTGAGCAGTCGCCCCACCTGGCCTTCAACCGCCCGAAAAAAAGCCTGTTCTCCTTCGCCAGTGACCCGTTCGCCTGCGTCTTGCTACAAGGCTGAGCTGCGTTCCGCAGGTGCGGATGCCGGAAGGACGAGATGAGGCAAGCTGGATTTCGAGTCGTGTATCACTTGGGCGCGCTCAGTATGGTGACGGTGGCGCTCGCATCAGGCTGCGGCTCGAGTGGAACGAGCAACGCGAATGGATCCGGCGGCACCGCGGGTGGCGCTGGCGTGACGAGCGGCGGCGCGAGCTCGCTCAGTGGTGGCTCGGCGATAGGCGGCTCGACCAACGGCGCCGCGGGCAGCGCGACGATCAGCGGCGGCACGAGCGCGGGCGGCACGAGCTCTGAGGCTGGGGCCGCGGGTGCAGCCGACACGAGCGGCGGCGCACCGACGAGCGGTGGCAGCGGCGGCGGCAGCGCTGGTGCCGGCGCGTGCAGCCCAGATTGCAAAGGCGTGTGCTCTTTCGCGCATTGCGTGACGGCTGCGGCGACGAGCTTGCAGGGCGCGTCCGGGCTCACCGTGGACGCCAACTACATCTATTACGGCTCGCGCCTGAGCGGAGACATCTACCGTGCCCCGCTCGCGGGCGGCAGCGGCGTACCACTCATCAGCAAGGGCATCGCGACACAAACCGAGGACCTGGTGCTCGCCGGGAGCACCTTGTTCTGGACCACGAACAGCTCCCAATCCGTGCTGCAAGCTGCCATAGCCGGCGACA
>DATHOI010000573.1:0-7398 GCA_035485095.1 Polyangiaceae bacterium
CGGCACATTGCGATCGTCGTGGACGAGTATGGCGGTACGCAAGGATTGATTACGCTCGAAGACGTACTCGAAGAGATCGTGGGGGAGATCGAGGACGAGAGTGATCGCGTCGACCAACGCATTTTTCGTCGGGCCGACGGAGTGTTCGTGTGTCGCGCGTCAGCAGAGACGCGCAAACTGTTCGATATTCTCGGGATTGATGAGAGTGTCGCGCTCGTGACGGTGGGCGGTTTTGTCGCTGATTTGGTGGGTCGTGTGCCGCGCACTGGTGATGTGGTCGAGTTCCACGGTTTTCAGTTCTCCGTTGCTCGCGCCAGCGCGCGTCGCGCCGAGCGCATCGAGGTGCGCCGCATTTCGCCCGCTACCAAATCCGACCGCGCCCGTAATTAGCCCAGAGACATCAGCCGGCTACTGTATCTAACGTTGTTCTGATGAGTGCCGGGCACTCATCGCATGGCAGTGCTCGTGGTCGGCCAAATCCTTGACAGACTCCGGGCTCGGGCTGATCCTCACGTCTCTAAAAAGGGGACTATTATCACCATGACCAAGAATATTAAGCTTCTTCTGAGCGGTGGCGCGGTAGCGCTGCTGGGTGTTTTGGCTCTTCAGGGCTGCAGTAGCAGCGATGACTCGGCAGCTGCCGGCTCAGCGGGCGCGCCCGCAGGCGGCGGCTCCGCTGGCACGAGCGCGGGCGGCTCCTCGAGTGCTGGGACTAGCGCGGGTGGGACGGCTGCAGGTGGCACGGCTGCAGGTGGCACGAGCGCGGGTGGCACGAGCGCGGGTGGCACGGCCACGGGTGAAGCGGGCGAAAGCGCGGGCGGCGCGGCAGACGATGCTCACGCCACCGCAGACGAATGCACTGCGTTCTGTACCCTAGATGCCAGCACCTGCACAGGTAGCAACGCGGCCTATACCTCCACTGAAGAATGCCAAACCGATTGCCTCGCGTATCCCCTCGGTGACGACAGCGATCCGACGCGTATGGTGCCGAAGACCGGCAACAATTTCGCGTGTCGCGCTTACCATCTGGAAAATGCGGTTAAGAATGAAGCCACTCCCTCGCTCTTGACCCTGCACTGCGGACACACGGCTGAAGTATCGACAGCCTGTTTCTGATACTCCGCAAATCAGACGAAGAGCACGGGCGCCGCACGGCGCCCGTGCTGCATTTTGTGGCAAAAAATCGCGCTGGCCACGAAACCCATAGGTCGAGATCGAACTATGCTGTTGTGAGATGCAAAGATCACAGCGCACGACCCCGCGAGCTTTGCTTGGTGCCATGTCCGTCGCGGCGCTGATGGCGCTGTACTCGGGCTGTGCGAGCAGCGACGTGAGTACCAATCGTCAAGGCGGTGGCGCGTTGCCGGTGGTCCCCGAAGCCAGCGTGCTGGTCGAAGCGTCGTTGTCGGACGTGCCGGTGCCGTGGTGCGCCGCGTACCACATCATCAATTGCGTCTGTCAGCAGTGTCATCAGAACCCGCCCTTGAACGGCGCGCCGATTCCGCTCATGACGTACGCTGACACGCAGGCGCCGTTTCCATTCGCGACCTCCAAGGGGCTCGTTTGGCAGACGATGCAAACGGTCGTCGCGACTCGCTTCATGCCGTACCTGGGCGACAAGACCGTGATGCCCCCGGTTTTGCCCCTGTCTGACGACGACTACGACACCCTGCTCAGTTGGCTGGCTCAGGGTGCGGTGGATCTCGGCGGTCAGGACTGCCCGATGGAATGCGACTGGAGCAAGGGACCGCCGCCGGGGCGCTGAGCACGCAACTGGTCGTCGATTCCAGCCGATCAAACGGTCCCGTCTGCGCCTCCCTGTTGCGTCGGCTTGACGCCCGGGTGTATCCGCCGTTTACGGGGCGCGTGGGAGCGCGGCCCCGGTGGGGGCAGTGCAGAGCGGTGTGCTGCGCTTGCGGAGGATTCAAAGTGAAAACAAGCTATTGCGTCGGACTCGTGCTGGTCGTCTTCGGAGCGCTGCAGGGCGCTGCTTGTTCGTCACAGTTCAAATCCTGCGCGGACAGTCGCGATTGCGATCCGGGCGATGCTGGAGGCTCCGCTGGTAACGGTGAGGCTGGCGGTGGCGCCGGCAGGGCGGGGGCCGGTAGTGGTGGTGCTGATCTTGGAGGTACCGACACGGGTGGCGTTGACAGTGGCTCAGTTGCTGGCGCACCAGATAGCAATGCCGGTGCCGGTGGCGAGAGCGGTGAGACACACGGAGCCGCGTTGGGTACGCTCAATCAGCCGTGCTCCGTCGAGGGCGCTTACGCGTGCGCAGGATACGCGCAGCAAGGTCAGCTCATTTGCTCGGGCGGCAAGTGGGCTGCCAATGGCACGTGCGCCGCTGGCAGCAACTGCGACAGTACACCGGGGAGCAGCGCTGGTTCGTGCGCTCCGATCTTGGCGCAATGCACTGCTTCGAGTCTGAGCACGTGCAGCAATGGGTCCGCCGTGGCGTGCGGCCCTGACCTCGTCAGCACTATTACGACAGCGTGCACCGGTTCGACGCCGGTGTGCCTCTCTGGAGCGTGTGTTGCCTGCACTCCGACGTCCGAGCAATGTTCGGATGCGAGCCACACTCAGACGTGCTCGCCGAGCGGCGCTTGGCAGGACCCCACACTGTGCTCGGGCGGTTATTGTAACGGCGCGGGAGTGTGCGGTGTGTGCAAGGCGGGCGCCAAGCAATGCATTGGCAACGGCCCGCAAACCTGCTCGCCCAGCGGAGTGTGGAGCACCGTGGCCGCGTGTGCCGGAGTGACCCCGGTCTGCATCGCCGCCACCAGCACTTGCGTGGCGCGCCCTTCTTGCACCGGTTTGGGTTACTCGTGCGGGCCCGGCGGCAACTTGGACTGTTGTGGGTCGAGCGTCGTGCCGGGTGGCTCGTTTTATCGTGGCTACGACGGCGTGACCCCCGGCTATACCAGCACCGCATACCCTGCGACGGTGAGCGACTTTCGCCTGGACGACTTCGAAGTCACGGTTGGCCGGTTTCGCAAATTCGTCGCGGCCTATTCTCAAAGCATGATCGCGGCCGGCGCGGGCAAAAATCCGAACGATGCCGCAGACACGGGTTGGGCAACGGCATGGAACGCACAACTCGAGACGAACGCCACGACGCTCACTGCGGCGATAAACTGTGATGGGTCCCCCACATGGTCAGATACGCCCGGCGACAAAACCGCCGAGAGCCGCCCCATCAACTGCATCGACTGGTTCGAAGCGGAAGCGTTCTGTATTTGGGATGGTGGTCGTCTGCCGACCGAAGCTGAGTGGAACTACGTCGCTTCCGGGGGGAGTGAGCAGAGGGTCTATCCGTGGGGTAACACTGCGCCTCCAACCAGTCCGCTCTACGCTGCGTACAACTGCGATTATCCAACTGCCCTCGGGGGGACGTGCTCGGGCATCTTGAACATTGCTCCAGCTGGGTCCTTTAGCCTCGGCAACGGCAAGTGGAGCTCCGCAGACCTTGCTGGCAACATCGAGGAGTGGGTTGTCGACTCGTTCGGTGTCTACCCCGTGCCTTGCACGAATTGCAGCGCGTCGTTTAACGCTGGTAGTCCTGGCCAAGTGCTGCGTGGCGGAAGTTATTCTCAGGAAGCATCGACAATTCTAGCGTCGGTTCGCGACGTCGACGGGTCGGGCGATCACTACCCGACGCACGGCGCTCGCTGCGCGCGCTTGCCCTGAACCCCGGCAATCTGCGGCTTGCGCCTGTCGCCGCGCCCGGACCGGCCAAGCTATGTCCGCCCGCTTTCACGAGCCGTTGACATCTGAACAGCCGAGCAGTAAAACCCTTCTCACGGGTCGAGCCAAAACCCCACAGAGGTCGCACCATGGATGAGAAGCCGAAAACCAAAGCGCTAGAGCTCGCGATTGCCAGTGTCCAAAAGGAGTTCGGCGACGGCGCCATCATGCGCCTGAAAGATGGCGAAAAGATCGGCGGCGACGTGCAGGTGGTGCCGACAGGCTCCATGGGGCTCGACATCGCAGTGGGCATCGGTGGCTACCCACGCGGTCGCATCATCGAGATCTACGGTCCGGAATCCAGCGGTAAGACGACCCTCACGCTGCACGCCATTGCGAACGTACAGCGCCAGGGCGGGGTCGCGGCGTTCATCGATGCAGAGCACGCGCTCGACATCACGTACGCCAAGAAACTCGGCGTCAAAACGGACGAGCTGCTCATCAGCCAGCCGGATTTCGGCGAGCAAGCGCTCGAAATCGTCGACATGCTCGTGCGTTCGGGTGCGGTAGATCTGATCGTGATCGACTCGGTCGCCGCCCTCGTGCCGAAGGCTGAAATCGAAGGCGACATGGGCGATTCGCACGTGGGCCTGCAGGCGCGTTTGATGAGCCAGGCACTGCGCAAGGTCACGGGCTCCGTGGCGCGCTCGCATTGCATCATCATGTTCACCAACCAGATCCGCATGAAGATCGGCGTGATGTTCGGCAGCCCCGAGACCACAACGGGCGGAAATGCCCTAAAATTCTACGCTTCTATGCGTCTCGACATCCGGCGCATCGGCGCGATCAAAGAGACGGTCACGGCGGGCAAGGACCCGGTCGCCGTGGGCAATCGCACCCGCGTCAAAGTCGTCAAGAACAAGCTTGCCGCGCCGTTTCGCGAGGTCGAGTTCGACATTCTATACGGGCACGGCATCAGTCGCTCCGGGGAGATCGTCGATCTGGCCTCGGATCTGAACATCATCCAGAAGAGCGGCGCCTGGTTTTCCGTCGATGGCGAACGAATTGGCCAGGGTCGCGACAATGCGCGGACCTATCTCGAGACGCATCCCGAGCTGATGCAGAAGCTCGAGCACAAGCTATTGCTCCACCACGGCATCGGCATTGGTGGGACAGCAACGCCCGCGGTGAACGCGCCTGGCTCCGAGGCGCCGAAGCCAGCGGGAAAAGGTGAGGCGGCGGGGCACGCCGCAGCACCGGCGGATGCGGGCAAGGCTCCAGCGAACAATGCCGGACCGAATGCTCGGCGCGGCAATGTGCGTCCGAGCTGAGCAGAGCGCAGCAGATTGAGCGTGCGACGAGCGGAGTGCGTGACGAATCCGAGCAGCCCGGATTCGTGATGAGCTCTGCTCGTCGCACGTCGTTGTTGTTTTCGTGTTTCGAGGGTGTGGGGGTATGTCGGTGCTGGGGATAACTTGTTCGGATTGTTGGGATATTTGGTGTGTCCGGTCCCGGGGCCAGCGCGTGCCATTTGTTGGCTCAAAACTCCGGCATGGGTCTTGGAAGTCGAGGCGGTTCGCGGGGTTAGGGCCACCGTAGCGGGCGTCGGCATTTTCATATTCAACTATTGGAAATCGCAGTTGTTTTTTCACTTCCTTGACGCTGCTGATCTCGTCCCTTAGTCCCAATTTCAGGCACCGCTCGGTGCGCCCGTCCCATGGCTCCTCAACTGCGTTTTCCCTGGCTTCCCGCTTCCGTCAGCCGCGTTGGTCGACGGCGTGCCGCGCGCGTTTCCGTGCCTCGCATGGCGACCGCTGCGGTGCGCATTCCCGACTCACAAGCTCAGGTCCCACTCTATTTCCTGCCCTCAGGTCCGCAGATCTTCATTCACGAAGGCGCGCGCCAGCGGCTCGAGCGTCGGCTCGAAGCAGCATTCGGCGGCCCCGTGCAGCTGGGTGTCACGGACAACCGACGCCGCATGGTCACGCAGACGCGGGCGCGTGGGCGCTTGCGCGTCCGGGTCAACATGATGTTTTTGGGGGCCGAGCCCCGCATTTTGGACGCACTGGTGGCGTACGTCGTGCACGGCGATCGCGACGCCTCGACGGTCATCGGCGACTTCATCACCTTCAACACGCATCGCATTCGCGCCTCGCGCCGAGCCACGGTCAAGCTTCAGGCGCAGGGCCACGTCCATGACCTCGGCGAGATCCTCCACCAGCTCAACGACACCTACTTCGGTGGCAGCATTGGTGACGTGCTGATCACCTGGGGCCGGCGTACCAGCCCCGCGGCGAACGCGAAGCAACGCCGCACGATCAAGCTCGGCAGCTACAGCGCCTCAGAGCGGCTGATCCGCGTGCACCCGGTGTTGGATGCGGAATGGGTGCCTCGCTACTTCGTGTCGTACATCGTGTTTCACGAGCTCCTGCATCACGTCATGCCGGAAGTACGCGTCGGTGGTCGCACCCTGATCCACCCCCCCGAGTTCGCTAACCGGGAGCGCGAGTTTCGCCATCATGAGCGGGCGCTCGCGTGGGAGCACAAGCACATCGATCGCCTGCTGCGCGCGCGGTGAGACGTCGTTTCTGCTGAGACGACTCAGATGAGGAGTGAGCGGGCGTCGTTTCGGTGCGACGACCCCTCGCGATCTTGCCCCGGCGGCTTTGTCTCGCCTGCGGGGCCGTCGGCTGCGTGAACCGTCGTGACTCGTCCGATGGGCGTGGGCGACGCCTCGAGCGCGTCGTGCGGGCAACACGCTCCGCTCCGCTTTGGTCTTCTCGGCTCGACTGCCCCGGCGGAGCAAGCTTGTGAGAGGGGCAGTTGGGACGAGAGCGTCGGTTCGATTGAGGCGCCCGCTTGCGTTTGCCCTTGGCCACGGAGGCTTATGGAACGCGACGCCGAAGGCTGGGACGAGACGCGGCGGGGCGCGTGACCATCAAGGAATGGAGGCGAATTCAGAATTCGATGGCGAGGCCCAATACCCAGCTATTGGTGCCGACGTTCATGCTCGTTTTTGAGCCGAACGCATCGAGCTCGCTGCCGAAGAGCTCACCGAAGATGTAGCTGTTGTTGATGCCGAGGCTGTTGTCGGCGTCGCGCGCGGTTTGGGGGTCGAGCTCATCGAGCAAAAACATCAGGCCGAGCGCGTATTGCGGCCCGTACGAGCTGCCGTGGCCGAGCACGCCATTGACGCGCGACGTGGTGCCGCCGTCGCTGGCCCACCACAGCGCGTAGCCGAGACCAAGTTTGCCATAAGGCACGACAGGAATGCCGAAGTCACGCGCAAGCACGTCGACTCGCAAGACGCCGACCAAGTAAAACGGCATTACGGACAGCGCGGTCTGCTCGGCAGAGAGCACGCCGGGCGAATTGGTCAGTCGAGCGAGGCCCGTGGCTCGCGTGTAGCCCCAACCCAACCCTGGCCCGAGCGTACCAAGGTGTGGAAAGCGGACCAGCTGCCAGTCGCCTTCGAGACCGAACATGTAGCGATTGCCATCGCCGAAGGTGTCCTTGAACGGCGTGCCACCCGACAGAGAACTGTCAACGTCGGGGATGTAGCGGCCGAAGCGGATCTCAAAGGCGCCGTACTGCGGAGACTCGCCGTGGTCTTGCTGCCGAGCGCCATACGAGCCGAATTCGTCAACCCCCTGAGCCGATGCGGTGCGACATATTCCAAGCAACGAGAGAGCGAGAACAGCGAGAACAGTGACG
>DATHOI010000574.1:0-12332 GCA_035485095.1 Polyangiaceae bacterium
CCTCCGACACCTCCGACACCAATGACGCCGCCGCTGCCGACGACACCTCCGACACCGATGACACCTCCGACACCAATGACACCCCCGATGCTGACGTCACCGCCGACTCCGATTGTACCGCCACTGCTCGCACCCGCACTACTTGTGCTGCCGCCGCTGCTCGAGCTGCTGCCTGCAACTGGCTCGCCGCCAGTGCCATCACCGCCGCTGCCATCACCGGCACTCGACGTGTCGCTCGAGTGAAAGCTGCTGCCGCAAGCCACACAGGATAGAACCAGAGCCGACCAGAGCTTCGAAGTGCGCATCAGAGGCCTCCCAGTAGACAAAGCAAAGAACAGTGTAACATTCTGCGGCGCTCGGCGCCCCTTTGCGCCCGTCTCCTTCGAGGTCGTTCGTCGTGTTTT
Source organism: Polyangiaceae bacterium (assembly GCA_035485095.1). Classification (GTDB taxonomy): domain Bacteria; phylum Myxococcota_A; class Polyangia; order Polyangiales; family Polyangiaceae; genus PMG-095. Next base: position 405 of record DATHOI010000574.1, read on the forward strand.
ATGTATTCCTCCTGCTCGTCGCGGCTCTGGGTGTAGGCGTGTATCTGCTTTTCGTTTTCAATTTGGTTCCGGGTGTTCGAGAGGAACGCCTCGGCGTGCTCGAAGCCTTGCCAGAAGATGTGGGGAAATGGAGGCTCGACGAAAGCTCCGCTGAAGGCAAAGCAGCGCTCGTCGCGGGTCGCAAGCGTGAGGAGCGCCTGTTCTTCGAAGAAGGAGCGGGCGTCTTGGCGCAGGGTCGCTTGGTCCGCCAAGTGCGTTATCGCAATGCGGCGTCGAACGCGATTGAAGACGTCGAGCCCGACCAGACGGTGAAACGCCGGCGTGTTCGGCCCTGAGCGCAGTGTCGAGCGGCTCACTCCGGCGTCGACTGCGCGCGGGCGAGGGGCGGATTTTCCCGGCTGGGCAGAGCCGCTTGCTCGAGGGCGCGCGCGACCGGCGGCACGTCGCGTCGCGGGACGGCTAAGCCTCGCAACGCATCCATCTCCGAGGCGCCCGCCCGGAGCGCGTGAAGGGCGCGCTCCGCTAGGTCGACGCGGCATGCTCGCGGACCTGCCGCGACGTAGCCGAGACAGCGCCAAGTGCTCGCGGGCACCGCTCGAACCTCGTACTGACTGCGGCCCAGCGCGGGCAAGCGCAGCTCCGGCTCGAATGCGACGAGCAGCGTGGCTCGCCGCTCGAGCGCGCCACGTTGCAGTAATTTCGGCAGAAATACCGAGACGCTACCGAGTTGCACGCCTGCCGCCAGGAGCCGAGCGCGCCCTGCGTCGTCGAGTTGCTCCAGTGAGTCGCGTAAATCGCGGCTGCTCGCGCTGCCGAGCCCGCGTTCGAGCTGGTAGGCGATCGCGCGCAACGCTGGCTGTTCGGAACGCCGCAAGTCGTGGAGTGCTTCCAGCAGACGGCCGACACAATCGCGCGCAAACGCGAGCAAGCGTCGCTCGAGTCGAAGTTGCAACCCCGCACCGACCTCTGCGAGCGCGGCAAGCTGCACGTTGGGCTCGAGCAAGTTGGCGCCGCGCACGAGCTTGCCGAGCACGCTGCCCTGCGCGTGCACGCGCCCGAGTGAGTCGAGCTCGAACGCGGAGTGCGGCGCGTCGACCAGAGCCGCCAATGCGGCTTGCGGAGTCGCTGCACGTGGCGTGTCTGGGGTATGAGCGCGGAGCTTTTTCAACGCCGCGAACGGGTGATGGCGATCGAGCGACGGCTCTGCCTCGACTAGGGTGGACTTTCGGTCGCTGCGCCGCGCGGCGGAGCGCGTCTTCGTGCGCCGCTCGACGAAGGTCGAGACGAGACCGCGATGCAATGCGTCGCTGAGCTGGTCCTCGAGATCACTCAGCCGACTGGTCCACAACCCAGGATCCTCGCACCAATCCGCATGATTTACGACGAATGCCCAGGTCCGCAGGCGCGAGATGCGAGCTACCAGTGTGTCGACGCCGCCTTCTTCGCGTACGAATTCTTGGGTGCGTGCGGCGAGAAAGTCGTTCGAGAGCGGACCTTTTCGAAGTGCCGCGAACAGCTCGCGGACGAGCTCGAGATGGACCTCGAATAGGATGTGTCGAAAGTCCGGGATCTGACAGGTGGCCCAGAGCAACTCGAGCCCTTCGCCAGTGCTGACCTCACGCAAGATGCCCGGATCTCCGAGTAGCGCGCGCAATACGGATAGGTCTACCGCGTCCGGAACGGCGGCAAAGTACGAAGCCGGTGGCGGACTCTCCAGTGTAGCGAGCAGCGCTTTGGGTGACGAGAAATCGAGCGTGGCGTTTCGGTAGCGCAAGCGTCGCACGCTGTCGAAGCGATGGAGCTCGATGCGCCTCGCGTTTTGCAGTGGCAACTCACAGGGACTGAGCGTGCCGAAGGTACCGTCGCGCAAGTAGCGCCCCGCGCGCCCGGCGATTTGCGCCAGCTCCGCGTCGTCCAAATTGCGCGCGCTTCGGCCGTCGAATTTTCGCAACGAGGCGAAGGCGACGTGTCCCACGTCGAGGTTGAGCCCCATGCCGATGGCGTCAGTCGCCACCAAGTAGTCCACTTCGCCCGCTTGAAATAGCGCAACTTGTGCATTTCGAGCGCGCGGAGAGAGCGCGCCCAGCACGACCGCCGCTCCGCCTCTGAGCACGCGCAGGCGGTGCGCGAGCTCGTACAGCTCGGGCACGGAGAACGCGACGAGTGCGCTGCGCGCTGGAAGGCGTTGCAGTTTGCTGCTGCCAGCGAAGGATAGGCGCGACAGCCTCGGATACTCCTTGTGTCGCGCCGCGGGCACCAAACGCTCGAGCAGTGGTCGCATCGTTTGAGCACCCATGAACCAGCTCTCGCGTCGTCCGCGAGCGTGGAGCAGGCGTTCGCTGAAGACGTGGCCGCGTTCGTCGTGGGCAGCGAGTTGGATCTCGTCGATGGCCACGAAGTCGACCTCGTGAGTGACGGGCATGGCTTCGGTCGTGCAAATCCAATAATCCGCGCGGCGCGGGACGCGCTTCTCTTCGCCAGTGACCAACGCAACTCGATCCTCTCCGACGCGCGCGCTGACTCGGTCGTAGATCTCGCGCGCCAGCAAGCGCAGCGGCAGTCCGATCATGCCGCTCTCGTGCTCCAGCATGCGCTCGACGGCTTGATGGGTCTTGCCGGTGTTGGTCGGACCGAGGAGCGCGACGCTCTCGGTGGCTTCGGGGGGCACGGCGCGAGCATGCCGCGGAGTCGAAACTCCGACCACGCGCTGCGTTTTGTGCCGCAATTTCTCGATCGGCGCGCCGCACCGCGAGCCGTGGGCCCCAGATTTCCGAGGCCGCAAGTTCCGAAAAGGTGTGCCTCACGTTGCCCCTGATCGCTACGGAGGTGTCCGTGCGCGTTTTCGCTCTTCACTCGCTAGGTTGGCTCACCCTGTTGGCGGCATGTCACAGCTTGCTCGGCTGCGCCTCCGCGAGCGAGGCCAAGGCAGGAGCTGAGGCGGGGGGAGCCGCTGGCGGCGCGCAATCGGGGCCCATGAGCGCGGCTGGTGCGGACAATGCGGGTGGGCAAACTGCGAGCGGCGGTGGTCCCGCTGCGCAAACAGGCGGCGGGTCAGGCGCGTCCGGTATCGGTGTGACAACCAGTGGTGGCGCTTCCGCCGCCGCAGGCGGCAGCGCTGGCGGAGTGGGTGGCGCCGCCGCCGCCGGCTCGTCTATCGCTGGTGGTGCTGAAAGTGGCGGCGGCAGCGGTGTGGGGAGCGCGGGCAGCGCGGGCGTCTCGTCAGGTGCATTGATCCACAACGACACTTTCTGGAAGGACACGTCCGGTACGCCGATCTACTCACAAGGCGGCGGCGTGCTGAAGGTCGGCGACACTTACTATTGGTACGGCGTCAAATACAACGGCGCGGTCACGTACGCCGCAAAGCCGACCGGTCTGAACAGTGACACGAGCTTCAACGCGGTGACCTGTTATTCCTCGAAGGATCTCGTGAGTTGGAAATTCGAAGCCAACGTCATGACACAAGCGGGCAGCGGCACCGAGGTCGCAGGAGCCTCCTGGTTCGGTCGCCTCGGCGTGGCCTACAACGCGACCACGAAGAAGTACGTGCTCGTGTCGCAGTACAGTGGCACAGCCGGCACTGGCGAGCTCTTTGCCACGAGCAGCACGCCCACTGGTCCGTTTGCCTTCGATCACATTCAGACCGTGGTGACGAATGTCGCCAACAGCACGACGGGCGATCAGACCGTGTTCATCGACGATGACGGCACTGCCTACTTGATCTGCTCCAGCAGCAGCGGGCGGAGCAACCTGTACGTGGCGCCGCTCCACCCCGCTGACTACTTGTCCGTGGACCCTGCCACTCGCATCTTCGGCGGTCCCGGTCGCGAGGGCAACGCGATGTTCAAATACGCGGGCCACTACTATTTCTGTTCCTCGGACCTGCACGGCTGGAATGCTTCGCACACGTACTGCATCTCGGCGACGAACATCATGGGCCCCTACGGCGCTGAATTCGTGATGACGAATACGGACGCCGACTTCAGTCACGTCACCCAAACGGGCTTCTTCATCACGGTGCAGGGGTCCGCACAGTCCACGGTCATCTTCGCTGGTGACCGCTGGGCAGATTTTGCGGGCAACGGTCTCGGTTTCAACCAATGGATGCCGCTCACCTTCAGCGGCACGACGCCGCTCTTTCAATCCGTTACTGAATGGTCCTTGAACGCGGCCACCGGGGCTTGGAGCGTGGGTCCAGACAACAACTACGCCTTGAACCCGAGCTTCGAGGCGGACCGCGTAGCGATGACGCAGCCAGCGGGTTGGACCACGACCGGCACGAATAGCAACGTGACCGGCGGACACACGGGCCGCTGGAGCTGGCAGCTCTCGGGTCAAGCCAACCTGGAGCAAAAAGTCGCGACCTTGCCGAATGGTACTTATACGCTCTCGGTTTGGGCGAAGAGCACTGGGGGGCAGTCACTCGCGCAGATAGGCGTGTCGAATTTCGGTGGCACGACCAAGACGGTCTCGGTGTCGAGTGCGCTCACTACTTGGACCCAGCAAACGATCAGCGGGGTCGCGGTGAGCAATGGCCAATGTCAGATCGACGTGACGACGACGGGCAGCGCGACTCAGACCGTCACGTTGGATGACTTCAGCTTGGTGCGCACCGGACCTTGAGCTCAGTCACCCGGCAGTGACCGGCGCACCTTTGCTTACCCGCTGAAGCCGGCATTTCCGCCAGATCCGGCAGGTTTCTCCACCGGTTGTGCAGCGCGTGAGCCGGTTCGAGCCCTTGTTTCCTCTCCCAGTGCACGACGCGCAATAGTTACAGGTCGAACGGCGCATCGGGCAACGGTCGAGAGCAGCAAAGGGTCGTGTCATGACGGGAAAAATTGGCTGTCTCATCTTCGTCAGCGCGCTGGGCGCTTCCGCGTGCCAGAGCAGCAGCGATGGCGGCAACGCCGTGGGTGCCTCGGGTGAGTCGAGCTCTGCGGGCGCTTCTCCAGCCGCCGGAGCCTCGTCGCAAGCCGGCATGAGCTCTACGGTCGGCTCAGCCGGCGCTGGCGCAACCTCAGGCGCGGCGTCAGGAGTAGCGGGTAGCCCTGGGGTCGCGAGCGGCGGCGCGAGCTCGAACGGTGGCGCCAGCTCGAGCGGCGGCGCGAGCTCGGGCGGCGGCGCTGGCATGAGCAGCACCGATGTCTGCACCCGCTGGAAGGCCGATCGCGCTGATTTGAGCGAAGGCACCTGGAGTGGCGACGTGGCGTCGTGCATGGCCGGTGATCTCTCGGCCGACGCGAGAACCAACGCATTGCGCGTGGTGAACCTGTACCGCTTCCTGGCGGCCCTGCCCGCCGTCACGGACGACCCCACGCTCGACGCGGGTGACCAAGCGTGCGCGTTGATGATGCGCGCCAACAATATGCTCTCGCATACGCCGCCCAACACCTGGCTGTGCTGGACGCAAGCGGGCTCAGATGCTGCCGGCGCATCGAACATCTCCGGCGGTCAAGCCGTGAGCTCGGTCGACGCTTACATGATCGACGACGGTAACCCGACGACGCTCGGTCATCGCCGTTGGATGCTGTCCAATTCGCTCGGTCCGATTGGCATTGGCGGCACCGACAAGGCCTCGTGCATGCACACGCTGGGTGGTACCGGCAAAGCGGGCAAAGCGTGGATGGCGTGGCCTGCGCCCGGTATGATCCCACTGCAAGCACTGACCGCCGCGCGTGGTGTGTCCATCGATACCACGGGCTGGTCGATACAAAGCGAGAACATCGATCTGAGCGCCGCTATGGTGACCGTCACACTCAACGGCGTTTCGCAGCCCGTCACCGTGACGCAGCTCTTGCCCAACTACGGCACCAAATACGCGATCGACTTCATCCCACAGGGTTGGAAGACGCAAGCCGGCATGACGTACTCCGTGTCGGTCAGTGGCGTGACCCCGGCGATCGCCTATCAGGTACAAATCGCCGATTGTCAGTAGCTCGAGGCGCTCAATTTTCGGGCGCGGTTTGCGCGGCGTCCTCGGTCGCCGCGTCCTTTTTGTGCTTCTTCTTGCGCGGCTTCACGTCCGGCGCCGGGTAGTCGTAGCTCGTCACTTTCCTGGACGGAGCCGCGTTGTCCGGCTTCCAGCGGAAGGCTCGCGGCTGCATCGGGCGTCCGAGCGCGTACAGCACGCTCGTCTCGTAGCTTGCGACGGGCGGTGTCGCCGTGCCTGCTCGATGCAAGAACGCGGGGTGATGCGAGCCGCGGTCCAGCTCGACGACTCGCGTGCAGCCGACGCGTAGCAGCGCGGCAGCCAGCGTGTCGCTCGTGTCGTTCGTCGCAGCTGCGACGATCAGACGGTCGGTGGGAGTCACGCACAGCGCTGCTCGTCGGCGCATGTCTCCGCGCTCACGCGCGCGCGGCTCGAGCTTGCCGTTCTCGACCAACAGCGGGAGCTGCACGGCCTCCTCGTCAGGGCCGATCGTCGGGGCTTTGCCAGGGGCTTCGAGGCGTGCCGCCTTGCCTGGAGCGAGCACGAGCGTCGCATAGCCCGGGCGCAGTGGGATGGTTGCCGCCGCGCCGAACGCGAACCCGTAGCGCGTCGAGTCCGTCGTGTGGCCGAGCCCGATAGCCGCGACCACGCGATGTTCGGCAGCGTCGTCCAAGCTGGTTTTCAGCCCCGGCGCGCTGGACGATGCGGGCTCACGCGTGCCCGCGCGAAACTGGAATTCGACGTGGCCTGGCTCGAAGCTGGTCAAATCGACGTCGACGCTGCCCATGGTGAGCTTGCTCGAGTACACGCCAGGGAGCCAAGTGGGTGTCGGCTGCGCGCCGCCGTCCGCCGTCCACGTCGCATCGGACGGGTCATGCGGCGTCGAGTCGCGCACCATCACGTAGAAGAAATCTTTGGCTGACCAGCGCACGAACTTCTCGGGTGGGATAGTCATGCGTTCGTCGGCGAGCTTGAGGTGGTACTCGGCCTTCTTCGGGTTGACCACGTCGGTGTACACGAAGCCGCTGTGCGCCGGGTTCATATCGAGGTGCATCGCGTACGAGCAACCCGCTTGGCGGAGCGCCTTGCCGAGGGTCGGTCCGTCGATCTCCTCGCCCCAGGCGTAGTACAAATGGCCTGCGGGTGTGACACACAAGGCCGTGCGTTGCGTCATCACGCTGGTGCCCTCGATCTGCCAACCCCACAACCGGCGACCGGTCGGGTTGGCCACGCCGTCCTCCACCAATGGGTCGAGGTTTTGGCGAAAAGATAGGATATCCGGCGGGATTTCGTCGCTCGGAGGCCAACTACCGAGGCCCACCTCCGAGGCGTCGTTGACGATCACCGTCGCGCCACCCTTGACCGGTGGCAAGAGCACACGGCGATTGACCATCATGCCGTACGCGCCATGTTGCGTCTTGAACGCGCCGTTGAACGTCCCGACGACTCGGCTATAGACGGCCGGGTCCTGCGGCAAATGCCCCTCGCCGGGTGAGCCCGTGGTGGGTTTCGGATCTTCGTAGCCCGCTTGCATGCCAAGCTCGAGCTGGCGCATGTCCATCGCGACGAGCACGAGCTCCGAATAGGGACGCTCGGGGTCTGGTCGGATCACCGTGCGGTAGAAATACGCCGGCGGCTTGGCTCCGTCCGCCAAGCCGCGCATGGGCTTCAGGAAGCCGTACGTGACCGGAGTCCACTCGCCCTCGCCGGGCTTGGGGTCGTTCCAAATGGAAGGCACGGTCGGGGGCGGCCAGGAGTCCGCGGCATGCTCGAAGTCACTCGCGTCGAGCACCTTGGCCACGACTTGCTCGGTCGGCGTGGCTTTCAACGCGGTCTCTTGCTTGGTCGCAAAGAGCTCGAAACTAGCGCGTTTTATGCTGTCCTTCGCGCCGAAGACCTTGTTCTCCAACCAGGCAATCGGCTCCGGGCCGACCTCCGCGCGCACGGTATCGACGAGCCAGAGCAGCAGCGGCTTCGGTACGTGCACTTCCGGGACCACGCGCGCCGCATATGGCTCTCCGCCATCCAAGGCTCGCAGCGAGCGCTGCTCGGTTTCGTAGTGCAGCCCGCGCCCATTTTCGCCGAAATCGATGTCCAAGCTCGGCGGATTGAGGGTCAACTTGGCGCTCTGTGCCGGCACGTCGAGCACGATGTTCGTGCGCCCCAAACCGGCGAAGCTGCCCGTGTCTTGGTAGGAATTGATCGCTAGGAGCACGCGGTCGAGGAAACCCGCTGGTCGATCCGTGCCGCGGATGCCGTTCAGGTCGAGCACGCTCAAACCTTGAATCCGGCCGAACGCCAATGTCGCGAACGTCGCGCGGTCGCCGCGCGCCTCGAGCGCCGCGTCATCACCCACCGGAGTGTCGGTGACGTTGCGCACAGCCGCGACCGACAATGGTTGCCCGTCGAACGTGACGCGCACGCGTGCGCGATACAGGTCGCGCGCGTCTCCGGCGTGGCCTCTGCCCAGAAAGAGCACCCAGCGGCCGAGGAGCATTTCTTCCAAGGCGCCCGGGCTCTGCTCCCAGATCATCTCGTCCGGCTTGACCACGCCGCCAATCGTGCCACCGAGCAGCTCTGCCAACCCCTCCACTGAACGCTGCGGCGGCTTGGGCGAACCCACGCGGGACGCCGCCGCGACGAGCGCCACGAACCCGATGAGCAGCCGGCGCCGCAGGAAAAAGGCCGACGAAAACTTCATGGCAAAAGGCGCCAGCCGGTCTAACGGCAGTCGGCCCTCGCCGCAAGTCGCCGGGGTGGCGAGCGCGAAGCCAAAAGCTGCGCGGTTCCCCTTGTGATGCGTCGATTGCGCTGATAACCGAGGGTTCTCTTGGCCGCGAGTAACCTCAAAGTTCGACTTCTGACTGCTGCCGTCGTCGTACCGCCGCTTTTGTGGCTGTTGTTCCGCGGGCCGGCGTGGGGCTTCTTCGTCTTGGTTCTCGTCGCCACGGCGATCGCCGCTGACGAGCTGTTTCGCATGACGCACCCAGCCGACGGCGTGGCCCGTGGCATCGGCGTGCTCACGACGCTCGGCGCGTCGCTCTGTCTCTATTTGTGGGGCAGCGATCCGCGCGTGTTGCTCACGCTGCTCTTCGTGGTGCCGCTCCTGGGCTTGCTGGTCCCGCTGTGGCGGCTCGGGGAAATTTCGAGCGCCGCCTCGCGCACGTTTGCTGGCGTGGCAGGCCCCCTCTACATCGGCGGCTTGTTGTGCGCGCTCGCGCTGGTGCGTCGCGACGCGGGAGCGGTCGGTCCGCACTACGTGTTCATGTGTCTGACCTTTGCGTGGCTCGCCGACACTGGCGGCTACTTCTTCGGTCGTTTTCTGGGCAAGCGAAAGCTGTACGAAGCGGTTAGCCCCAAGAAAACACGAGCTGGCTTCGTGGGCGCTCTGGTCGGCGCTGAGGTCGGCGCCGCGCTCGCGCATTTCTTGTACTTGCGCAGTATCCCGCTCGAGCACGCTCTTCTGCTCGGGTTGGTCGCCGGGGCGCTTGGGCAGTTCGGCGATCTGGTCGAGTCGCTGTTGAAGCGTTCGACCGGCATCAAAGACTCGGGCAGCATCGTGCCGGGTCACGGTGGCATGCTCGACCGCATCGACGCGCTGATCATCGTCGCGCCGATCGTGTACTTGTATATCCTGTGGGTTGGGGTGGGCGCCTAGAGCGGGGCGCGCCTCGAACCGCGCCGTTCTCGACAAAGAGCCTTACTTTTTGCCGATCTGCACCGTAACTGGAACAATACCCGCATGCAGTCGGCTCCCCCCAGCTCCACTCAATCTACCCAAGCTCCGCGTTACGAATTCTTCAAGGTCATTCAGAACTACCTGGACGACGCGGCGAAAATCATCTCGCTGCCCGAGCACATCCGCAGCATCTTGAGTCAGCCGAAGAACGAGATCATCGTCAACTTCCCGGTGCGCATGGACAACGGCGAGTACCGGCTGTTCAAGGGCTACCGCATCCAGCACTCCAACATCCTCGGGCCGTACAAAGGCGGCATGCGCTATCACGAGCATGCCTCCCTCGACGACTTCAAGGCCTTGGCCGCGATGATGACATGGAAATGCTCGCTCATGAATTTGCCGTTTGGCGGTGGCAAGGGTGGCATCAAGTTCGATCCGCGCGGTGTCTCGCGCACCGAGGTCGGCCGCATCACGCGCCGGTTTTTTCATTCCCTCGGCGCGAACATCGGTCCTGACTACGACATCCCGGCGCCGGACGTGGGCACCAACGCGCAAACCATGGCCTGGGCGCTCGACACGTACATGAACTCGTTCGGCATGGTCTCGCGCCAAAGTGTGATGGGCGTGGTCACTGGCAAACCCGTGAGCAGTGGCGGCACGTTCGGTCGCGAAAAAGCGACCGGTCAAGGTTTGGTGCACTGCGTGCTTTCGTGGGCGGACCGCGCGCGCTTCGATATCAAAGGCAAAAAGCTGATGGTTCAGGGCTTCGGCAACGTCGGCTCGCATGCCGCGGTGCTGCTCAGCCACCTCGGCGTGTCCTTGGTCGCGGTCGGGGATCACACGGGCTACCTGTACAATCCGGAAGGCTTCAACGCGCATCGCCTCAAGCAATACGTCGAGCAAAACGGCTCTATCGCCGGCTACGCCAACGGCACGAAGATCTCGCGCGAACAATTCTTCGGCGTGCAAGCGGACATCTTCGTGCCCGCTGCGCTCGAGAATCAGGTCGGCGCCGCCGAAGCCGAAGCGTTGCAAGTGCAGCTCGTCGCCGAGGGCGCCAACGGTCCGTGCTCACCGGAAGGTGAGGAGATCCTCAAACGCCGCGGCATCGAGATTTTGCCGGACGTGCTCGCCAATGCGGGTGGCGTCACCGTCAGCTACTACGAGTGGGTTCAGAATCGTCGCAGCGAACAATGGACGGTTCAAGAAGTGGACGAGCGTCTGGAGATAGCGATGCACAGCGCTTACGACCGCATGGCGCAGTTCGCCAAGCTCCACAACTGTGACTACCGCCGTGCGTGTTACGGCGTCGCACTGCAGCGCATCGCTCAAGTCTACGGTGAGCGAGAAATCTTCCCCTGACGCCGAAGGCCACGCCCCCAAACGCGCTACTCGGTGACCACCAAAAAAGTTGGGTTTGGTGGTCACGCTCGCCGTCGAAAGGCCGTCATTGCCTTCGGCGTCGCGTGACACGGGAGCACTCGAATGCGTGATTCTCGCGCTGTTTCTCGGTCACGCCGCCGAGCTGATGATGCCCTTGAGTCGCTGAATGGCGCGCGAGTGGAGCTGCGAGATGCGCGGCTCGCTCACGCCGAGCTCGACGCCGAGGTCCTTGAATTTGACGCCGCGAAAGTAGTGCTGGCTCACGATGTGGCGCTCGCGCTCGGGCAATTGCTCGACCGCCTTGGCCAGTGTCTCTTGGGCGAACTTGGCCGCGACCGCTGCTTCACTGCTCGAGGCATCCGCGAGGCAACGATTTTGCTCCCACTCACTCACGTCGTCGAAGCGCACGACCGCAGGCGGGGGCACGTAGGCGTCGGTGCCACTGGCGGCTTCCGCGGCCGCGCGAGCGCGGCGCGGCAACCAGTCTTGCGCGCGCAGCTCGTCCAAGATGGCGCCGCGGATGCGTACGCGCACGTACCACTCGAAGCTTTCGCTGGGACCGTCGGGGTGACGGCGGATGGCGTCCCAAAGACCGCTCATGCCGGCCGCGATCAGATCCTCTCGCAGCACGTTGCGCGGCAATTTGCGCTGAAAGCCGCCGGCGATCTTGCGAACCAGCGGCTCGTAGCGAGCCAAGAGCTCGGCGCTGACTCGAGCATCCAAGCCGCGCGTCTTCTTCACGCGCGCCGAGCGGGCGACCACGATGGCCGGAAGCGAGCTTGCGGGGCGATGTACCGCGTGGGTTGCGGCTGGCGCGTGCCGACGCGCCGGGCGCGGTGCCAACGACGGGCGAACCGCCGCAGCGTTCATGGCGCGGGGCGCCACCGAGGCCCGCGTCTCGCGGCTGACCGTCGGCTCGGACTTCGCAGCTACGACG
>DATHOI010000575.1:0-3506 GCA_035485095.1 Polyangiaceae bacterium
CGGCGCTTGAGCTCTGCAGGCTTGGTCAGAAAAAAGTAGCTGTCCTTCGTCGTATCGACGCGCTCGATGGTTCGTCCCACGAGCAGCGGCGCGAGCCGGCGGCGCGTGACCTCGACTTCCGGAAGTTCGGGCACGGCGCAGTATAGCGACGAGCGAGCGCCGTGTGGCAGGTGTGCGTAGTGCCGAGATCTTACCGTAAAGCTTCGCTTTTCCAGGACGATGCTGGGCAAGCGCCTTGCGCAATCGGTACGGGTGGACAATGATTGTGATGGATCCCCTGACGCGGCTGTCCCCCCCGGCCCGCAGGGGTTTCCACTTTTGTGCTCGGAAGTTTTTGCAGCTTGGCGCTTCAGCGCTCGCTGGGCGAAGCACTCGAGCCCGGATCGCGCCGCAGAATATAGAAGAAGTCGCGCTTCTCTTTCTTCCGCAAGTACTCGTCGTCGGAGTATTCGAAGCCCGGAGCGAGCGGCACGGGATGCAGTACGGTCGTGTGTCCAATGGGCTCGAACGTGACGAACTTTGGATACGACCAATTCACGTCGAGCTGAGCTACGTCGGTTGCGCCCGCGTGATGCAACCCGTCAGCAAGCACGCGCGCCGAAGTGTGATTGGTGATCGCGACGTACAGCACGCTGCGGTCGGCGTTGAGTCCAATCCCCGAGCGCCGAATGACGGTTTCTCCGTCGACGGTGGAGCCCCATTTTTTTAGCCCCGAGCCGGCTTGTAGTCCCGCGTGGAGCGTGTCGCCTTCCCACATGCACTCTGGAGTCTGCCTGAACCAGAGCATGTCGACCTCGCTTGCGCTGAGCTCTGGCCAGCTCGCGATGCGCATCGAATCATCTTTGTAGAAGGCGATCGTGCAGGCCCGCGCCTTCGGTTTTGCGATCGTGACACCGTCGAGCTTCATGCCGTAGCCGCCGTGCTCGGTCATGAAGCCACCGTTGAACGCAGCGATCAGCGTGGCTTGTTTGGCGACCGGGATCTTCCCATCGCGGACGTATTTCTTGGCGTCGTCGGAGTCCGGTTGCGGTTCTTGAGTACCGGCGACTGGGAACAGCTCGACTTGCTTCAGATCGATCGCGACGACGAACACCTCCGCCCACGACCGCCCTTTGTCCGGATGCAGCAGGGTCTTGTACATGCGCGGCGCTTCGTCCGAGTGACGCGGGTCCTTGATTCCTACCCACTCGCCGTCGCCGGGTGCCGACCACTCTTTCAACGCAGGACCGGGGTTGACCGGCTTGAACGTGGTCGATGCGAGCGGAGCCTCGCTCGGTGCCGCGCTGGTGACCGGCGCCGCCGAAGCCGACAGAACCTCGGGTACGTTCCAGTACGTCTTGGGCGGTTCATTTTTTTTCAGGACGCGATTGACGCCATCTTCCGCGCCATAGACGAGGTCCTCGAGCTTGGCGACCTTGTCGTCACCGAGCACCGCGCGGAGGCTATTGGCGACGAGTGGTCCCGCCCAGTCGAAGTGGTGGACCGAATACCAAACGAGTGAAAGCAGCAGGACGAGGCCGCCCAGAAGGCCGAGCGCGATCCGCGCGAAGCGCCGCCTTTTTCGAGGAGCTCTCGAGCCGTCGTCAGCTGTGGGCCGGCGCGCCATGACAACAGGCCGGATAGTAGAGCTAGGGCCTCGTGCCAACACTCTCGCGCACGATTCGCGGAAGCCTAACCCGCGGCGGCGCGGTCTGGTGTAAGACAGGCGCCATGCGGCTCGGACAGATGCCCTTGCTTTGGGTGCTGGCGGCCGTTTTTTCGTGGCTCGTGCCCATGCCGGTCCGCGCGGCTGAGGGCGATGCGTCTTTGGTCTTGCAATCCGCGCCCGACTTGTCGCCGTACGTCGGCCGAGCGATCTCTCGCATCGACTTCGTGACCGTGGGCGGACGCTGGGCCTCGGTGCCGAGCGTCGAGCACGCGCGCGTCGGGCAGCTGCTCAGCGCAGATCTCGTGCGGCGCGTGCTCGAGGAACTGGGTGACACGGGGCGCTATGCCGATTTGCGAGCCAGCGTCGAGCGCGACGGCGAAGGCGTGCGACTCGTACTGACCGTCGAGCCGCGGCGACTGATCGCGAGCATCCGTGTCGTGGCCGGCGCAGCTGTCGAAGAAGAGGAAATGCTGCGTGCTGCCGATGCCCGCGAAGGCGGCGCGGTCACCGCGGCGGAGCTACGCGCGATGCAAGGACGCATCGCGGCCTTCTACGCGCGTCGCGGCTACGATCGCGCACGAGTCGTCGTGGACGCGGTGGACACCGACGACCCCACGTCGATCCTGCTCACCGTCGACATAACGCCTGGACCGCCCCGGCTGGTTGTGGCGCGCCGCTTCGGCGTTTGGCCCGACCCCGAAGCTCATGGCATGGCGGAAGCGACCGCGAGCTACGACGTAGCCGTCGGCGATCGAGCCGACGAAGACTCTCTGGCGGACGCGGACCGTTCACTCGAGACCGAGTTGAAGGCGCGTGGCTTTCATCGCGCCAAGGTCTCGCATCGCTTGTCGGGGGGCAGCAGAGCGCTGCTCAACGTCGACGTGTACGCGTACGCGCGCGTTCGATTTCGCTTCGAGGGCAACCGGCACTTCGATGCTTCGCAGCTCGAAAGCGTGATCGACATCGAGACCGCCAGCGACGTGTCGCCCTCGGCTTTGGTCGAGAAAATGACCAAATTCTATCGAGAACGCGGCTTCCTGGACGTCGATATCAGCTATTCGGAACGCGGTCAGCCGAGCGACCCGATTCAAGACGTGGTGTTCGACGTGCGCGAGGGCAAGCTCGTGCACGTCGTCGCGCGACAGTACCCATGTCTGACTGGGGAGCGAACTGCAGAGCAGGTCGGCAGTGAGATCGACAGTTTTCTAGCTGAGCTCCCAGGCGGTCGTATTTTCGACGCGGTGGACCCGGCCGTGGTCGACGAGCTGCAGGGTCCGCGGTCGGAGACGGGCGCGCGTCCTGCCGCCGAGCAGTTGAGCCCGTGGGCGGTTTATACGCCGGACGTTTACGATCGCGCGATCAAGCACGTTCAGGAGCTGTACCGCTCCGAAGGGTACTTATCGGCGAGCGTGGGCCCGGTGCAGGTGCTGCGGCGAGCGTGCGCGCCGCGCTCGCCCGCTGGACAATGCATTCCAGTCGGCCCCTCGCGTCGTCCGGTCACCGAGTGTCGCTACGACGCGATCGGACTCCCATTGGAGGAAGCCGCAATCGACCCAACGCTGTCTTGCGTCCCGGACCCGAAGCGTGGCGTGAAATGCGAGCCGTCGCTAGTGCTCCAGTTGCCGATCAAGCTCGGACCGCGCGCCACGCTGTACGATCTGGGCTTCGAAGGCAATCATGTGATCGTCGAGAAAGAGCTGCAGGCCATCGCGGATATCCCGCTCGGTGCGGCGGTCTCTCAGGTCGAAATCGAAAAGGCCCGGCGACGTGTGCTGGACGAATACGCCGAGCGTGGCTTTGCCTTTGCCGAGGTCGAAACGGCGCTCGATTTGTCGCTCGACCATACGCGAGCGCGTTT
>DATHOI010000576.1:0-5376 GCA_035485095.1 Polyangiaceae bacterium
GCGCCGGCAAGCTCGGCGCCTGCGGCAGTCGGCGCGCCCGCAAACTCCGGCGATGCCGCGAGCGGGCCCCTGCGCATAGCGTACAGCGATTGGCCGGGCTGGGTTGCCTGGGAGATCGCGCTCAACAAGGGCTACTTCAAAGATGCCGGGGTGGACGTCTCGTTCGTGTGGCTCGAGTACGTGCCGTCCATCGAGGCGTTCTCCGAAGGCAAGGTCGACGCCGTGTGCATGACGAACGGCGACGCACTGGTGGCCGGGTCGAGCGACTCGGCAAGCGTCGGGGTCCTAATCAACGACTACAGCAACGGCAACGACATGGTCGTCGCGCGGCCCGGCATCAACAAGATCGCCGACTTGAAGGGCAAGAAGATCGGCGTCGAGGTTGGCTTCGTCGATCATCTGCTGCTGATGGAGGCGTTGAAGTCTGCGCAGCTGACCGAAGCTGACGTCTCGATCGTCAACTCGAAGACGGAGCAAACAGCCGCGCTGCTCAAGGCCGGCGGTGCGGACGCGATCGCTGCCTGGCAACCGAACAGCGGCCGCGCGTTGGACGAAGTCGTCGGCTCAAAGCCGATTTTCACGAGCGCCAACGTGCCCGGCTTGATCTACGATCTACTATTCGTAAACAAGAAGAGCCTGGGCAAACGTCGCGCCGACTGGGTCAAGGTGGCCAAGGTCTGGTTTCGCGTGGTCGACTTCATTTCCGACCCCGCGCACCACGCGGAGGCGGCACAGATCATGGGCGCGCGGGTCGGCCTTTCCGCCGACAAATACAGCAAATTGATGGACGGCACGCGCCTCTTGGGCCGAGACGAAAACCTCAAACGCTATCACAAGGCGCCGGACTTCAGCTCCGTGCAGGGCTCGAGTGAGATCGTGGATCGTTTCAACGTCGCGAACCACGTATACAAGGAGTCGCTCGCCGTCGACCCATACTTTGACGGCAGCCTCGTCGACGAAGCGGCCCGCGCGAAGTAGTCCGGATCCAGGAGAAAGACGAACTGCTGAAAGTCGGAAGGAACCCAGCAGATGGTGTCCAACTCGCCGTTCGTAAAGCCCGTAGCGGCCAGACCGATTGCCGCACCGGAGCAGCAAATGTTTACGCGAGCAACCCGATCGAGTTGCCCAACAGGGCCGCCGCCCGCGGCCGTTCGATCTCTCCCAGCGCGGAGCGTCGAATCTGCCCGTACACTCTTGTTGGACTATATGAGCAACGCGTTGCCTCGCTGATTCGGTTTACAGAGCTGTAAACGAGAAGGCGATTCAAACAGCGCCAGACGCGCGTTACTGTGCTCGATCATGCGCCTTGGGTTGAGTGTATTGGGCTTGATTGGCTGTGGGTTCTTGTACGCGTGCGGCAGCACTGCCAGCGGCGGCAACGCGGGCGCGGCTGGCGCCGTGGCAAGCAGTGGCGCGCAGGCGGGAAGCGCCGGCGCCAGCGTTGGCGGCAACCACGGAGGCAGCAGTCAGAGCGGCGGTGCCGGGAGCGCGGGCATGAGCGCAAGCGGCGCGCCGGGCGGCGAGGTCGGTGGCGCCGCGGGTAGCGTGGGAGTGGGCGGCGAATCAGGCGGCGGCGAGGCCGGCGCGGGCGATGCAGCACCGCTGATTCCGAATCTGATCGACCTCACTCAGACTCATTTCCTCGACTATGGCAAGCTGCACGTCGCCTTCAAACAAGCCGTCGACGCGAGCTCCCTGAATCTCAAGCTCCTGCCCACTTCGCCGAGCGCATTGAACGTGACTTCGGTGACGAGCGTCGACGACACGAGCGTCGACGTGACGCTCGCCTTCTACCACTTGCCCATCGACTACGAGCTCGACGTGCTTGGACAGCTGGCGAACGCGACGCCTTTTCAAACCTCGGCCACGCTGCCCGGTTCGAACAATGGCTCGCGCGTCGCGTTTTTGACGAAGCAACTCGGCTCCGGGAAAATGAGCACCTGGTCGGAAGCATCGGCCACTGCCTCGACAGCGATCGACGCCGCGGACAGCGTCTGCCAGTTCGAGGCGAACGCTGCTGGCTTCAAGGGCAAGTTCGCGGCGCTACTCTCGGCCCACGGCAGCTACGATGCCACTTGCCGCGCGCTCGGCTTGACTGGGCTCGTCGCAAACCAATGCGGGCAAGCGGTGATGCCGAGCGACACGGCGCCCTGGCTCAGCCCCCTCGGCTTTCCGATTGTGAACGGCGCGAACAACATCGCCACCGACAATTTCGAGACCTCCTTTGCGCGCTTCGCCGACGGCACCCTGGGCACACAAGTTTCGGTTTGGACCGGCAGTGAGCCGGGCGCGATCGCCAACACGAGCACCGGCGGAACCAGCGTCGATTGCGATGGCTGGAGCGACACCGCAAGCTACGGCATCACCGACACCTTCAGCAGTGACTACTTGCTCGAGTATGGGCGGGCCGACAGCACCTGCGATGCAGCGCAAAACATGATCTGCTTGCAGGTCGGCGGCAGTTTCTTCGGACCAAGTACCTTGCACGAAGTCAGCGGCAAGCGCGCATTCGTGAGCAAAGGCGCGCTGGCTGGCAGCGCCGGGGTGGGCGCCGCTGATCTGCTCTGCCAGGGAGAAGCAGCCAGCGCGGGCTACGCCAACGCCTCGAGCTTCTACGCCTACCTCGGCACCGCCGCGAACGATGCGCTCTGCCACGTGCTCGGCGGCAGTGGTCGCGTGACCGACAAATGCGGCCTCTCAGCGCTACCAACCGCGACTTGGCGACGCGCCGACAACTACCCGATCGCCAGCGCCGCGGCGTTGTTCGGTGCCGGCGCGCTGCTCGCCTCGCCGATTTCGATGTCGGCCGATCAGTCCGAGTCACTCGACCAGCGCCCATGGACCGGCACGAGCTCGACCGGTGTGGTCGCAACCGGCATGACCGACGGGAACTGCGGCGATTGGTCTTTGTCGAGTGGTACTGCCGAGGTCGGCACTCCGCGCTGCACCACCGGCTCATGGCAGCTCTTCTCTTCGGCGGACTGCAGCTCGGAAGCGCCCGTGTATTGCTTCGAGCGCTGAGCAGGCGCGATCGCGTTCCAGCGAGCGCGCCCGTGTATGCGGCGGGCACATTCCCGCAATCAATCACCTCGGCATTGCCGCCTTGCGCATCTCCTCCGAAGGCCACTCGTTCTGTGTGATGATGTGCGGACATCGCATGCAGGCGGCTCGACCCGCCTGCGAAAACCAGCGACACTTCGGACGGATACGGCACGTCGGGAGGAGAAGCGAGGCCGGCGGGATGATGTCCACGATCCGGTCGACGAGCTTGCAATCTTGGCCGCTCCAATGCGAGCACGCAGCGGTCTGGCACGGAGCGGCGAAACGGAATACTTCTGTCGGCGTGACGGGTTCCGCCATCGCCACGAGCTCGTCGTTTACCGGCAATGGCTGATCCAGGTACGCGACCTCGGGTTCGGTGCCGTCGCGGTCGATGACACCGATTGCGACGGCACTCGGCATGGTCGGCTGTGCGCTCGGACACAGGAGCACACTAGTGCCGGCGCTGCCGGCCTTTGCGCTGGCCTTCATATCGACCGTGTCAGCGGCTGAGGATCTCGGGCTGCACGTACCCAATGAGAACGCCGCCTTCACCAGCAATGAGGCCTGGTTTCAATTTGATGCCGGAATTGACGGACGCTTGCTTCGTGATCGCCGCGGCGACCGCCTTGGGCGAGAGCTCGAGCTTCGCGATTGCCGCCTTGTCGATCCAGATGCCAGCGAGAATGCCCGGGCGACCTGGAAGGCCTCTTCCGAGGACAGCACGCACCGACGCCGCGGTCGCGGCTGCGAGATTTTGAACCTTGAGCGCCGCCGGTTTCTTGGCCGCCTTACGCTTCTTGACGGTTCGCTTTTTCTTGGTCGCCATGATTGCCTCCTGCCTTCGTTGCTAAGTCCCACGACAGTCCACACGATGAGGTGGACAGCCGCTATAGTGATTTATTCAAGTGACCGACACGATGTGCTGATTCGGAATCAACGAAACACATCCACTGGCTCTAGCAACGCAGTTGGCGAGCCATAAACAATTGACCATTGCTGGCACCGGCGCGGGACGCCATTAACACACGCGTGCTCCCGCAAAACCCTAACTCAGGATATCCCGATGCCCAATAGTCTCGCAGTGTATGTCATTGACGGCGTTGCCGGTAACATCAGCACTCCCGACGCACCACGACTGACCTTCTCTTTGCTCGTCCACGCGACGACCGGGCAGGTCAGCGGGCAGGCCACGATCGACCAATCCATCGCCCCGAGTCCGATCGAAATCAGCAACGTAACTGGCAAGGTGCACAAGCTCAAGGATTCGTCCGGCGCCATTTCCCAGCTCGTTTCGCTACATGGCACGTACAACGAAGGAGCGCCCCCACCTCTGAATCTGATCGTGCAGCGTCAGTTCAGCGCGCATTTCGCCACTGATTCACAGTGGAATGGCTCGGGCGCTTTCGAATACGGTTCGCACTCCGAAGAAGGCGTGTCAGTGAAAAACACGTCATCCCCCCCGATTCAGCCGCTGTACGGCGTGGTGATCCACGACGCTGCCGCGAGCGGCGACCTTGCCCGGATGAAGGCTACCGCCGCACAAGCGCAACGACACATCGATGCCACCCCCGACGTGCAGGCGGCGCTCAAGGAGCTCAAAACAGAGATCGCAAACGCTGGGGGTTGAGACCCGCACCTCGAAAGTGGCTCTAAAATCATGTTGCGTCCCGCTCGTCAGCGTCTAGTCGAAGACTTCGAACGGCACATCCCCGTGCATGCGGTGTGGGAGATCACGCTCGCGTGCGATCTCAAATGCCAGCATTGCGGCTCACGCGCTGGCGCGCGACGTGAGCGCGAGCTCACGACCTCGGAATGTATCGACGTCGTGGCCGCGCTCGCGCGCCTCGAGGTGCGGGAAGTGACGCTGATTGGCGGGGAGGCGTACCTGCGCAAAGACTGGGTGGAGATCGTGCGCGAGGTGCGCCGGCTCGGAATGAGGTGCACGGTCCAAACGGGTGGTCGCAACCTAACGCAGGCGCGGCTTTCTGCGGCGGTAGAAGCTGGCCTGCAGGGCATCGGAGTGTCGCTCGACGGCCTCGCGCCACTCCACGATGAGTTGCGCGGCGTCGCGGGCTCGTTCGAGCGAGCGCTCGATGCGATTCGCCGAGCACGCGCGGCGGGCATCGGGGTTGGCGTCAATACACAAGTCGGCGCGAGCACGATGGCGGATCTGCCGGAGCTGATGCATGTGATCGCCTCCGCGGGCGCAACCCACTGGCAGGTGCAGCTGACCGTCGCGATGGGCAATGCGGTCGACAACGACGCCCTACTGCTGCAGCCCTATCAGTTAGCGGAGCTGATGCCCTTGCTCGCGCGCCTCAACCGCGCCGCGCT
>DATHOI010000577.1:0-5990 GCA_035485095.1 Polyangiaceae bacterium
GAGTGGTATTCGTAGAACTCGCGCTTGTGCGCGGGCATCGTCTCGTCGTTCTGCCAAGCCTCCGGGACGAGCATCATCATCACGTGCGGCAAACTGCGACCGGCGTGGAGCAAGAGCTCGACGACGTTGTCGAGCATGGCAGAGTCGCTACCGCCAGGCGTAATGGTCGGCAAAATGTGGCGCACGTCCTCGCCGAACACTTCACCTCTGAAAAGCTGCTCGCGGGCGCCCATCCACGCTGCGTTGCCGCGCACCGTGTTGATCTCACCGTTGTGCGCAAGCGTGCGGAACGGTTGCGCCAGCTCCCACGTCGGAAACGTGTTGGTGCTGAAGCGCTGATGGACCATGGCGAGCGCACTGACCATGGACGGGTCTTTGAGCTCGACGTAGAATTCAGCGAGCTGTTCCGCCAGCAGCAAGCCCTTGTAGATGATCGTGCGCGACGACAGACTCGGGATGTAGAACGAGCCCTTGCCCGCCAAGTTCGTCTCGCGGACGGTGCGTTCTGCCCACTTCCGAATTACGAACAGCTTGCGCTCGAAAGTGGCCTCGTCCTCACAGGTCGAGCCAATGAACACCTGGCGAATCACGGGCGCGCTCTCACGCGCGACCGGACCGAGCCCGCTCTCGTTCACCTTTACGTCACGCCAACCGATCAAGCGCTGACCAGTACCGAAGATCTTGTCTTCCAAAATCTGCTGGCAACGTCGGCGCTCTTTGCGATCCCGAGGCAAAAATACACACCCGACGCCGTACTTACCGGCTTCCGGCAGCTCGATCTCCGCCTCGTCACAGGCCTTACGGAAGAATGCGTCCGGCACCTGAATGATAATGCCCGCGCCGTCACCAGTCAGAGGGTCGCAGCCGGACGCTCCGCGATGCACGAGATTCAGCAGGATATCGATGCCCTTCTTGACGATATCGTGCGAGGCCTCCCCCTTGATGTTGGCTACGAAGCCGACACCACAGGCGTCGTGTTCGTGGCGTGGGTCATAGAGTCCGGAGCGGGGCGGGAGTGTCATTGGTCTGGGGCTCGATGTCGGGGAGTGAGTTGAAAGGTGGGGCTCGATGATGAGCCCGACACCCGGAGCAATATGAGGGGCGAGACTGGCGTCGTTTGCTCGAGGCGTCGGAGTATAAGCGATCGGGCGGCCGGGACGGGGTAGCTGCGCGAATTTTCTCGCACAAACTGACGCAATGCGCAACAGGCTTTCGGGCCGATTGAGAGAATGCAGTAGTCGAGATCTGCTGGCCTTTCCGCGCTTCCGGGATCCTGCTACCGAATCTAGACATGAACCGTCGCGGGTCAACGACTGGTTGGCTAGTCGGCCTACTTGGGGTTTTGTGCCTGGGCTCGGGTTGCGGCAAAGCCAAGCCCAAGCCGCCTCTACCGCCTGTCGCCTCAGCCAGCCAGACGGCGTGCGACGGCGGAGAGACACACGACCCGCCGCACCAAGAGATGCGCCAAGCAATGCAGGCGCTGCGAGGCAAAGACTTTGCGGCCGCGGAGCGGCTCTTTGCCGAGCTGCTTCCCAAGTACCCCGAGAGCGCGTCGTTGCGAGTCTGGCACGGCGATGCGTTACTCGGACAAAGCTCGCCGGCCTCCGTGAGCGCCGCGCTCGACGCCTACAGTCAGGCGAGTGCGCTCGACGCGCGCGGCTGCAAGCTGCGCGACCGGGAGCGCTATTTCCTGGCCGTGGGCATGGCTGACGCGGAGCTGCGCCAGAAACAACCCGAACCCGCGCTCGCTGAGCTCTCGCAAGCAGCACAGCAGTGGCCCGACAGCGCTGAGGTGACCTATCACCGCGCGCGAGCCGAGTGCTTGCTCGGCCAGCGCGATGCCTGTTTCAACGACCTGCGTGTTGCGCTCGAAGCTGCCCGTTCGCGGCGTAGCGTGCGTTTCTCGCGCTCTCATCATTCGTTCGACGATCTACTGCAACGCGCTGCAAAGCAGACGGAGTTCGACGAGCTGCGCAAAGAACCGAGATGTCAGGCGCTGCTTGCGACCAGCGCCCTCGACGACGCGGGGAGCACTGCGCCATGAAGCTCGTCAGCAAGCTTTCGATCGTGCTGCTCAGCCTTTCGTTCGTCACGCTGCTCGGTACTTCCGTTCGCTCGCCGCTCGGTCCGGGGAGTAGCGACTATGCGGCTCTCGTCAACCAGGCGGAGGATTCCGTGCGAATGGTCGCCGGTGGTGGCGTGCACGCGCTAGGCCTGCCGGAAGCTCGCTCTCAGATCGAGCAGCTCGGCAAACGCCCCCTCGTTCCGTTGCTCAGTGCCTGGAGCGCGCTCAGCGTCGGAAGGCTCGGCTTGCTCGACGGCTCGAGCAGCATTCGCTTGCCGTGGCTGATTTTGGCGGGGTTATTGCCTCTTTCGGTGTTCTTCGTGCTCGTCGAGCGTTTTGGCGCGACGACGGCAACGGGCGCCGCCTGTTGGCTGCTGTTTTCACCTGGCTTCGTCACGGGAGCGCTGCTGGCCAAGTCGAGCGCCCTCGCCGTGTGGTCGGGCTGGTTGGTTCTCGCGGCGTACGCCGTGTGGAGGCGAGAACGGGCGCGCCGCGAGCGTCGCGAGCGGTTGATACTGTGTGGGGTGTTGGCGCTCGTGTGCTTCGGGCTCAGCCTCGGGGCCGTGTGGGTGGTGCCTGTGTTGTTGCTGCATGCGTTGAGCTCGGATGGTGCGCAGGCGTTGCGCTCCGCGGAGCGCGGCCAGTTGCCCGTGTCGACAGCGGCACTGCTCGTCGTCGCCGTTCTGCCGCTGGCGGTCATCGTTTGGGATCCGTTGCTTTGGCACGCAGACATGCCGACGCTCATTCGTCGCGTCTTCGAGGAAGAGGACGCGGTCCGCAGTGTGCTGCCGCGCCTCGCGCCGTTCGTGGTGCCTGGGCTGCTCGCGGTCTGTGGACTGAGTGCCTTGGCGCTTCGCGGCTTGGCGCGCCGTTTTGCGACCGGTGAGTTTCGCCCGCGGCGTGACCATGCTGCGACTGGTCTACTCGTGGCCTTGGGCTTGCTTGGCGGGGGCCTGTGCTGGACCTTGGGCGTGAGCTCAGGGAGCGAATTTGCTCTCGAGTTGATACGCCCATTTTTAGCTTGTTTGGTGGCGCTCGGTGCTGCGGCGCTCGCCTCGCGATTTGCTGCACGCCGCGCGCGCTGGGCCGAGCTGGCACTCGTTGCCCTGGCGTTACTCGTTCGCTGACACGGGGTGTGCGCTGCGGGCCACGGAGCCTGTCGGCCCCACGCCGTGGCACGCTGTGACGAACCCGCATTGCGCCTGTCGGCACGCGCTCTCGGCAATGCCTGGCCATAGGTCGTGAAAGCGAGCCTCGACGAGTCGCGTGCCGAGCTCGAAAAAATCGAACTGCGGCGGTGCTTGCCAATCAGGCTCGTTGTCGTCGCCCAAAAGGTGGACGAGTCCGGTGCGAATACGATCCTTACCGAAGTGTCGGCGTGCGGCTTCGCGGTACGCGGCGAGTTGGAAGGCGTAGCGCTCTTCATCCCCACCGCGTGAGCGCTTGTAGTCGATGACATCGATGCTGCCGTCCGCGCGTTCGATGACGAGGTCGAGGGTGGCTTTGAGCACGACGGTCGCAGCCATCAACGCGGGGTCCGGCGCGTTACTGCGAGGTCGCAGCGCGAAGAGCTCCAGTTGGCCGGGCGCGGCGCGGCGGCCTCGGGACTTACTCGGGTTGGGGGCTTGGGCTTCGGGCATCGACGGTGGCTGACGAAAGGGGATGCCGAGCGCCAATTCCCGCTGAATCCGCGAACCGTCCGCTCGGATCGATCGCGCGTACGCGCCCGCCAAGAAACTAGCGATGCCGTTCGCCGTCGCCACGCTGGACGCCGAATGGGGGTCGAGCCCCTCGCGCTCCAGGGCGTGCTGGATCTCGAGACTGCTGACCGGCTCACCCCAGCGCTGACTCGGGAAGGCCTCGAGCACGCGGTGCGCCGCACTGCCTAGCGCACGCGGATCCTCGCGACTCGTGCTCGCTGCGGCTGGCCCGAGGCGTGGCTCGGCGATACCAAATAGATGATTGAGCTCGAAGCGGCGCGCGCAAATGGCAAAATCGGATAGAGCCGTGACACCGATCGTCGCCAGCGTGACGCGCGGCCGTGCTGGGCGCGCAGGCGGAGGATCGGGCGGCGTCTCGCTCGGCGTCGCTGAAAACCCCGCCTCTGCGAGCAATGCGCGGGCGGGCACTCGCTCCACGCCGGGGATTTCAGCGAGTCGATCGCTGGCTCCGTTGATCGAGGCCGCGAGCGAATCTGCCCGCAATTTGCCCGCCGGCAAGATGATGGCCAGATGAGTCCTCGCTCGTGTCAGTGCGACGTAAGAAAGCCGTTGTCGTTCGGCGCGTGCGCGCGCCGCCGAGTCCTCGTTCGCTCGACGCGACAGCGGTGTGGTGAGTGTCCCGGTCTCCGTGATGTGCCGAATGACCAGCGAGGTCTCGCGTTCGCCGCGTAGCAAGGAGACCGGTGCGCGGTTTGGTTGCTCGCACGATCCAGTATCGAGCAAAATGGTCGTCGGGAATGCCAGACCCTTACTACCGTGAATCGTCAGCAGCCGAACCGCGTCGTCCTCGTCGGAGAAGACGGCAGCCTCGGCTTCGTCGGTTTCGTTTCCGATCTGACGATCGAGCCAACGCACGAAACTCTGCAGGCTACCGCCTTGGCGAGCCGCTATCTCCAGCAATCGCTCGACGTTACCGAAGCGAGTTCGACCCCGCGGCAGCACGGAATACAACGCCTCCAGCTCGAAGCGTTGCACGATCGCCGAAAGCGCGTCGCGCGGCGACAAGCGCGGCGCGACTTGCGAAAGCTCGAGTAGACGCTCGCGTAGCAGCTCGACCGCGGCGTGCTCGTTCGGGTCACTGACTCGACTGCTCGTCCAATCCCGAGCTCGATCCAAGCCGCGTCTCGGCTGCGATAGCTCTGCGAGCGCGCGGTCGCTGAGCCCGCCAAATGGTCCGCGTGCGACGACGGC
Source organism: Polyangiaceae bacterium (assembly GCA_035485095.1). Taxonomy (GTDB): domain Bacteria; phylum Myxococcota_A; class Polyangia; order Polyangiales; family Polyangiaceae; genus PMG-095. Next base: position 4,978 of record DATHOI010000577.1, read on the forward strand.
GAGCGCATGGCGATCCGCAGGGTCGATTTGCAGGCGAAGCGCGGCGAACAAGTCGCGCACTTCCGGGGTTGCATACAACGCTCGCCCAGCGACCACGAACGGAATGTTCAAGCGATCGAGCGCAAGCTCTAGGAGTGGCAACGTCGAGCGGCGCCGAGCAAGCAGCGCGATGTCGCCGAAGCGTGTCCCTGAACGCGCGATCTGCGCGCACAGGCCTGCGGCCGCGAAGGCGCTGCGCAGCGCGCCTTCGGCCCGCCGCACGACGGCTGGAACATCCAAGTCATCGGGCGTCACTCCGTCGTCTTCGACGAGCGTGACCTTGCCGCATGCTTGCTCGGCTTTTGCCGGCGGCAAGAGCAACTCTTCTGCCGCGGTATATCGAATCTCGAAGGGGCGCTCGGGGCGTTCACTGAAGTCGCTACGCGCGATCGTGTTGACGACGTCCAAGATCGTCTTCGAAGAACGATAGTTCGCCGTCAACGTGTGGAATTCGGCGACGGGTGCGGCGCTCGCGGTGACGCCACGCAATTCGAGCTGTCTCGCTGCATCCTCACCAGCAAGCTCGGCTGCGAGCTGCGCAAACACCGAAACCTCGGCGCCGCGAAACGCGTAAATGGACTGCTTCCGGTCGCCGACGACTACGAGCCCGCGTGGCGCGATAGCCTGCGGCGAGGGGACGGTGCCGGCGCGGCGGTTGGCGATCGAGCCGGGGCGTTCACGCAGCAAGAGCAGCAGGTCACGCTGGACGCGGCTCGTGTCTTGAAACTCGTCCACTAGCAGAACGTCCGTGTTACAGGCGGCTATGCGCGCGATCTCTGGATTGTCGCGCAGGCCGTCACGCGCCAGCCGCAGCACGTCGCCGAAGCCGAGTGTACCGTCGGCCCGTCGTCGCGCACTAAGCTCGCTCTGGATCCGAGCCAGCAAAGCGTTGGCGCCGCGCGCGTCCGCATCGAGCTGCTCGGCGTGCTCCGCGTGGTCGACCACCGACTCCAAACAGTCCCGTTTGCTGCCCC
>DATHOI010000578.1:0-11281 GCA_035485095.1 Polyangiaceae bacterium
ACCGGTCATCTGCGCTTCGGCGATGAACCCGTCCTTGTACATCGGGACTTTGGACAGCTCCTTGTCCAGCCGCTTCAACGCGACATGGCGCAAGAGGTTGCGATCCGTCGCCGGATGAATGCGGCCCATACCGCCCCGTCCGAGCTCGGGGAAGATGCGCAGATGGGCGGGCGTGGGAATGCCCTCCGCCGCCGCCTCGGCAGCGCTGACCTTGTTGTCGCCCCGCACTGGGATGGTCTCAATCACGTGCACGGGCTGTGCGGGAGCTTCCTCAATGTCATGGCTGCTCTTCACGATTTAGTCCTTGCGTCCAGAAAATCCCCAACGTGGAACACGCTAACACCCTCACCGTGGGGTGGCGAGAGACGGAAAATTCCCTATGTATTCGCGGTTGTCGACCAAGATACACACTGGAAACATGCTCGCCGCGATGCTCCGGCCCATGCCCCCGAGTCAGCGCGATCCGAGCCTCGACTTTTCCTCCCTGCGCGCGCGCTATGACTCGGGGGCACTCACGCCGAGCGCGCTCGTCGAACAGCTGGCGGACATTTGGCAGGCAAGCCAAGACAAACACGTCTGGATTCACCTCTGCTCGCGGGACGACCTTTTGGCGAGCGCGAAAGTGCTGGAGCACCGGAAACGCGCGGGCGAAAAGCTGCCGCTCTTCGGTTTGCCCTTCGCCGTCAAAGACAACATCGAAGTAGCCGGATTGCCGACCACCGCGGCCTGCCCGGGCTTCGCGCACGTTCCGACCGAGAGCGCGTTCGTCGTGACACGCCTACTGGAAGCAGGCGCATTGCTGGTCGGCAAAACCAATCTCGATCAGTTCGCGACTGGGCTCGTGGGAGTCCGCTCCCCGTATGGGGTGCCTGAAAATCCGTTCGACGCGGCGCGCATCCCCGGCGGCTCGAGCTCCGGCTCAGCGGTCGCCGTGGCCGCGGGGCTCGTCAGCTTCGCGCTCGGCACGGACACCGCGGGCTCGGGCCGCATCCCCGCGGCGCTGAACAACATCGTCGGGCTCAAGCCCACGCGCGGCGCGCTGAGCACTAGCGGCGTCATTCCGGCTTGTCGCAGCCTGGATTGCGTGTCGATCTTCGCGCTCACCGTGGCTGACGCAGCCGAGGTCGCGGAACTGAGCGCGGCACCCGACGAGCGCGACGCCTATTCGCGACCGGACGCCGCGCGCGTGCGCTTCGTGCCAGGTGATGCGCCACGCGCCTTTCGCTTCGGCATACCTGACAATAGTTACCTCGCCGAGCTCGACTTCGGCGGCACGCGGCCCGACTTCGAACGCGCCGTCGCGCGCCTGAAGCATCTGGGTGGTGAACCGGTGGAGCTCGACTTCGAGCCGTTCTTTCGCGCCGGACAGCTCCTGTACGGCGGAGCTTGGGTCGCCGAGCGCAGCGCGTCGGTGCGCGACATTCTGAGTCAAAACCCGAGCGGTGTGCTGCCCATCATCTCCGAAATCTTAGGGGGCGCGGCGCGTTTCAACGCGGTCGACGCGTTCTCGAGTCTGCACACGCTGGCGGAGTACACGCGCCGCGCTCGCCTCGCGTGGCAGCGCATGGATACCTTCGTCGTGCCCACGGCGCCCTTCTTCCCCACCCTGCGCGAGGTCGAGGCCGACCCCATCGCATTGAACTCGCGCCTCGGCGCGCTGATGAACTTTGCCAACCTCCTCGATCTCTCGGCGCTCGCCGTGCCCTCGGATCTCAGGTCGGACGGACTGCCCTTTGGCATCACGCTATTCGGCCCGCGTGACGCGGACGCGCGCCTGGCCGCAATCGGCGCCGAGTTTCAGCGGGACGTCGGCCGCAGCCTGGGCGCGACCTTGGCCGTATTGCCGCGACCAAGCGCGCGACCAGTAACCCGTGAGGGTTATATGCGCCTGGCCGTGGTGGGCGCGCACCTGACCGGTCAGCCACTGAACAAGCAGCTCACCGAGCTCTCCGGCACCCTCGCACGTGCCTGCAAAACTTCCCCCGACTATCGGCTGTATGCGCTGGCCAACACCGTCCCGCCAAAGCCCGGGCTGGTGCGCGTGAGCTCGGGCGGGACGCCGGTCGAGGTCGAAGTCTGGGAGCTCACGCCCGAGGGCTTCGGCACGTTCATGAAGGGCGTCCCAGCGCCGATGTGCATCGGTACGCTCACGCTCGAGGACGGTGAGCGCGTGCACGGCTTTCTGTGCGAGCCGATCGCGCTCGAAGGCGCGACCGACATCACCGAATTCGGCGGCTGGCGCGCGTACCTGCGCAGCAAGTGAACCCTGATCTTCATCAGTGGTCACGAGGCGCCGCCGAGAGCACCGAGCCTTCGGCGGCTCGGCACGCTCGTTCCGGAACGGGCCCAGTGTCTAGTCGGTCACTTTGAGTCGATAGCCGACACCCGGCGACGTGACGAGGAATTCAGGCCGAGCCGGCTCGCGTTCAATCTTTTCCCTGAGTTGCTTCATGTACACGCGCAAATATTGAATTTCCCGAGCATGGGTCGGCCCCCACACTTGGCGTAGCAGTTGCTGGTGCGTAACGACGCGCCCCGCCTCCTGCATCAGCACGTTGAGCAAGCGAAACTCCGTCGGCGTCAGCTGAACCTCGGCGCCACGCACCCAAGCGCGCTTTTGCGCCGGATCGATGCGCAACCCTCCGACGACGAAGGCCGCCGACTCCCGGCGAGTCGAGTCCGTGCTGCGCAGCACCGCGCGCACGCGCGCCAGGAATGCCCCTTCACGAACCGGCTTCGTGATGTAGTCATTGGCGCCCGAGTCGAGCGCGAGCACCTGATTCTTTTCGTCCCCGCGCACCGAAATCACGATGATAGGCACGTCACTCTGCTCGCGGATTCGCCGCGCGACCTCGATGCCGTCCATATCCGGCAAACCGAGATCGAGCAGCACGATGCGCGGCGTGCGCGAAGCGAGCTTGAGCAGGCCGTCCGTGCCCGTGGCCGCCTCGATGACATCATAGCTCTGACCGCGCAACGCCGCGCTCAGCGTGCGACGCATTTGGATCTCGTCGTCGATGATCAATACCGTGCGAGCTTGTGACATTCTTAAACGTGCGGCTCCATTAGCTCGAGATGGGCGTGACCCGATTCCGCGACCGGCAAGCTGAACTCGATACACGCGCCACCGCCCGAGCGAGCCTTGGCCAAGATGCGCCCACCGTGCGCGCGCACCGCTGCGCGACAAATCATCAGCCCGAGGCCAGCGCCGCCATCATTGGTTCGGGCCAAGCTGCCGCGAAAGAATTTCTCGAATACCTTCTCGCGCTCGGCCTCCAAGATGCCCGCGCCCTCGTCCGCCACGTCGACCACCACTTCACCCGCAGCCAGCCTGGCGGAGATGTAGAGAGTGGTCTCCTCGGGAGTATAACGAAGCGCATTTTCCACGAGATTGATCAATACGAGCTCGATCAGCTTGGGGTCGACCGACAGTAACGGAAGATCTGCCGGAACGTCGAGCTTCACGAGCCGCGTGCCCAAGCGCTCGGCAAAGCGCGACAACACCGCGCCAATCAGCTCGTCCAAGGCCTCGACGCTCTTCGTGAGCATGATGGTACCCGAATCGAGACGCGTCGCCGACAGCAGATTCGTCACCAGGCCGTCGAGGCGTTCCGCCGCCTCGACGATGGTGAACGTGAGCTCGGCACGCGTGGCGAAATCCAGACTCGAATGCTCGTTGGCGAGCGTGGTGCCCGCCGCAATGATCGCAGACAACGGCGTCTTCAGGTCATGCGAGACCGTGCTCAAGAGCGCATTGCGCGTGCGCTCCGTCTCGATTTGAACCTGCGCGTGCTGCACCGCGCTGCCGAGCGAGATGCGCTCGATAGCGGAGGCGAGCTGGGCCGCGAAGGCGACAATCAGCCGCAGCGCGTCGTCGTCCGGAGCGTGGTCCGGCGAAAAGATCAAAACCAAAATCCCCACGGGCCGATGCAAGCCGAGCAATGGCTGACACAAGATCGTGCTCTCACCGCTGCTCTCGGTCACGCTCTCGCAACGCGACCAGGCGCGACGGGCAGCGTTTAGGCCACCCTTGGGCAGCCCGGCCACCTGGTCCACGCCCAGGCTGCCTTCGGCCTCGCCGAGCAAGACGTGGGCCTGCGCGCCAAACGCGCGCTCGATGTGCCGCGCGGCAGAAGCGACGAGCTGGTCGACGCGCACGGCGCTGCCGAGGTCCTGCGCTAGGCGGTACAAGGACAGCGTCGCTTGCTCGCTGCGTCGCGACGCCGCTTGCTCGCTTCGGAGCCGCTCGTTCAGCTTGCTGATCACGGCCGCGACCACGATCATCACGATGAAGGTGACGATGCTCTTCAGATCCGGAAAGCTCAACACCAGCGCCGGCGGGATGAACAGGAAATCGAAGCTCAAAATGCTGACCACCGCGGTCGCCAGCGACACGCGCATACTGAAGCGCATCGCGATCAACACCACGGCCAAGAGGTGGATCATGATCAGATCGGTCAGCTCGGCATGCGCGCGCACCAAGTGCGAGATGAGCGTGCTCGCGAGCAGCGCGACCAAACCCCACGCGATGCCTTGCAGCTCGCTCGGCCGACGCGCGCTCATGCGATGAACCTTAGCATCCGGGCTCATTGGCAAACCGCGCAGCGCGAGCGTTGCGCGCAGCGACTCGGGTGATTGAGGGAGAGGGCTATCAAGCGCGAGAGCTCCAAAAAAAGCGATTTACGCGATTCTTATTTTTCGGATACTGCCATGCAACAATGACAGCCGCGCCGCTCAGCGTCCCGGTCCAAGGCTCCAACGCGGCTCTGGCTCGCGGACGATGAAATTTTCTCGGTGGTTACGCCGCGCAGACGGTGAAAATGGCGCTCCGGTGCGCGCTGAACGACCGCGCGAGGCGTCCCAGTCGACTCGGCGCTGCTCAGCGTTGTCCCACAATGCCACGACAGTAAGGTCGCTCGCGGCCAAATGTGTCCGCTTAGGTTTCGACCGTGCAGCGCCCGGATTTCGGGGCTGCCGGTCGCGCTCGGGACGCTGTGCCGAGGACTCGTCCGGGCGGCGCGAGTCGGACCTGAAGCCTGACGAATCCTCGAGCCAAACGCGATTTTTTTTATCACAAACCGGATGAAGATCAGGCCCCCGGGAGCGGTTCAAAAAGGTCAATTTGCCTAGCCGAATCCGCTCGTTATGCGTGTCGGGAGGAGTCCTACCGTATGATGATTTCCATAAAGATGTTTCTGGATTCGGACGTGAATCCGAAAAATGAGCGAAACACTCAGCGAGTTACTCCAATTGGGCCCACACCAGATCGCCTTTTGCGATCACATAGCTCGTAATGAGGAGTGACTCGATGTTAGAAAAATTGAAAGAACGGTGGCGACAACCAGGGAGTCGCAAACTGTTCGCCGTCATCTTGGCGAGTAAATTGCTCGGCGTTGTGGCATTGCTCATCGCAATCACGGTGGCCAACCATTTCTTCGGCCATGCTGCGCATGCAGATGATCCGGCAGCGCCGCCGCCAGCCTACGTGAACCCCATGAACACGCTCTGGGTGCTCGTCACCGCGTTCTTGGTGTTCTTCATGCAGGCCGGCTTCATGATGCTCGAGGCAGGCTTTGCCCGCACTCGAGAGACCGTGAACATCCTTCTCGAAGGCATCGTCGACACCTGCCTGTGCGGCATCCTGTTCTGGGCATGGGGCTTTGCCTTCATGTTCGGCGCGGGTAACGGCTTCATCGGCAAGCAGTACTTCCTGCTGCACGGTGCACCAGAGACGTACGGCACCACAGGCGTCGCGTTCTTGGCGTTCTTCTTGTTCCAGTTCGCCTTCGCGGATACCTGCAGCACCATCACCTCCGGCGCCATGGTCGGTCGTACCGGCTTCGTCGGCGACTTGCTGTACAGCTTCGGCGTGTCCGGCTTCATCTATCCGATCCTCGGCCACTGGGCGTGGGGTCCGGACGGCTGGCTCAACACGATCCACCCGGCCGCGTTCCACGATTTCGCTGGTTCCACGGTCGTGCACACGATCGGCGGCTTCGTCGCTCTGTGCGGCGCGATCGCTCTCGGACCGCGCTTGGGCCGCAAGTTCAAGCGTGACGGCGGCGGCATGCCTCCGGGCCACGACATGGTGATCGCCTCCGTCGGTGGCGTGATCCTGTGGTTCGGCTGGTACGGGTTCAACCCGGGCAGCACGCTGTCCGCGATGGACTACGTCGGTTGTGGTCGCGTCGCTGCGAACACCACGCTCGCAGCTTGCGCCGGTGGCTTGTCGGCTCTCGCTTACATGTACCCGCGTAACAAGGTTTGGGACTGCGGCATCACGGTGAACGGCTTCCTCGCCGGTCTCGTCGCCATCACCTGCCCCTGTTACTGGGTCTCGCCGTTCGGCGCGATCATGATCGGTCTCATCGCTGGCGTCGTCGTCATCCTCGGCGTCGACGTAGTGGAGTGGTTCCGCGTTGACGACCCAGTAGGCGCGGTGGCCGTGCACGGCATCGCGGGCATCTGGGGAACGTTGAGCCTCGGCCTGTTTGCTTGCGGCGAGTTCGGTGCTGCCGGCCCCACGGGCCCGGACAACACTCCGGCTTCCGTCGTCACCGGCCTCTTCTACGGCGGTGGCACGGCGCAGCTCATCGGCCAGGCCATCGGTAGCGCGGCGATCACCGCGGGCACCGTCGTGATGAGCCTCGTGCTCATGTACGGCGTCAAAGCAACCGGCACCCTCCGCGTCTCGAAAGAGGGCGAGCTCGAAGGGCTCGACATTCACGAGCACGGCGGCCCGGCTTACCCCGAGCTGGTTGGCGGCTTCACGGGCGCCAACAACATGGAATCGGACCGCGTTCCGATGACGGCGCACTCGACCGCTGCCGCCAAGTGATGGCAGTAGCAGTCTGAGTCAGTAGAAAACGAGAAGCGCCTCCGAGGAAATCCTCGGGGGCGCTTTTCATTTTGTAGCTCGTTCCCGGCGTACAGCCTTCGACACGAGACGCCGATGGGGCTGCGACGAGCCGGGGGGACGCGAGTCGCGGGCTTGGATTTCAGTCGGGCCGCCCCGGTTCAATTCAAGTCTGAAGTTTAGACTTGAACATCGGACTCGCGTCGCGGGAGAGAGGCTGGTCTGAACGAAGCCGCAGGCGGGCGGCAAAGCTGTCGTGTCGAGTGTGCTGAATCTTGGATTGAGCACACTCGGACCAGCACGAACAAGACGCGGTCACTGCGCCATATCGAGCGCTTTTTCCAACCAGAACACGCCGGCCTTCGGCCCGCCGTTGCACTCGCCGTCGGACTCACCCGGACGCTTCAACCACAAGAAACCGTCGACCAAGGGTTCATTGGTGGTGACCGTCGGCGGCTTGCCGATCTTGCGACCGGGCGGGTTGCACCATTGATTGTCGGGTGTCGCGCCAGTGCCGTTGCGGCTGGTGTCGATCACGAAGTGCGGGTTGCCCGTCAGCGCCGACAGCTTCTTGCCGAATGCGATGTTCTCTTCGGTCGTGACGTAGTTCGAGGTGTTCAGCGCGAAACCGTTGGCGTCCTCGATACCGGCTTGCTTCAAGCGTTCCGCAAACACCGGCGCAGGGTCCCAATGGGCATGACCGCTGTCGATGTACACGATAGCCTTCGGGTTTTGGCGCAAGACGCGCACTGCGTCTTTGATCAAGGCCAAGCGCTCGGTTTGCTGGTCCTTGGTCAAGCAATTCTCTTTGGTCAAAAGCCCAATCGCGTCTGGCTCTAGGACGATGATCGCTGGCTCACTGCCGATGCCCGCCGCGATGCGTCGAATCCAGTGCTTGTAGGCGTCCCCCGACTTGAGCCCGCCCGCCGATTCCTGACCGCAATCGCGGTGCGGCAGGTTGTAGGCGACGAAGGCCGCGACCGCGCCGTCGTCCTTAGCGTGCTGGACGGTCGATTGCACGGTGCGGAAAATGTTGCTGTTCCAATCACCGAGCCAGAGCGCCTGCGGTTGCTTGCCGATTTTGTCGAGCAACGCGGCCTTCTCGGGCTCCTTGGCGCGGATGGCGTTGGCGCGTAGCATCGCGTTCGAGTTCGGATCGACCCAGAGCTTGATACCGACCAGCGGGTTCCCAGTCGCCTTGGAGGGCGCCGCAGGATCATTGACCGGGCCTGCTTCGCCCGGGTCGGGGTCAGCGACGACCTTTGGTGGTCCGGAGGTGCTACCTGAGGGATTGTTGGCGCGCGGGTCGCCCGCGGAGCTACTTGCGCAGGCGCCGAGCAAGAAGCTCGCCGCCAGAAGAGCCACAGCCGTGCGCGCGAGGGGGCAGACGGCCAAACCTGGAACCGGTAACACACGAGCGAGAGTCTTCATATGATGTCTATCGCCGGAACTCGGGCAGGAAGGCAAGACCCTCGCTATTCCCGCACTGGAAGTGCTGGATTGTGCGCCGGAAAACGCTTTTACTATCGGAGCTTGGCCGGCTGCTTGGGCCGAGCCGCTCAGTCAGAGCGGGAGTCGGACAAGAGCGCCGAGAGCGCCGCTACTTGCGAAAAGTCCGGGAATACGTGACCTGCGCCACTCGCCTGCAGTTGTTCGACCGAATAGCTGCCGGTTGCCACAGCGATGCACTCGGCACCAATGCTTTCGGCCGCGTGGACGTCGCGCGGCGTATCGCCGATCACGACCACGCGGCACTCCGCGAGCGGCACTCCGAGCTGTGCTGCGCCACGCTCGGCGCCGAGGCGAATCACCTCTGGACGCGCTTCTGCGTCGCACCCAAAGCCGCCAAAGCGAAAGTGCTGATGCACCCCGACGCGCTCGAGCTTGATGCGCGCGCCTTCACGCACGTTGCCCGTGCCGAGCCCGACCGCCATTTCTGCGGCGAGAGCAGCCGCGATGGCCTGCTGCATACCGGGTAGCAACCGAAAGCGCGCGCCGTCCGCGCGGGCGACCTCGTCGGCGAGCGCGACCAAGTATTCCGCGAGCCAGGCGTCGATCGCCTCGGGCGTCGCTTCGACGCCGATCGCCGTCAGGCCCGTGCGCGCGATCAAGCGGTCGGTCATGCCGTCGAAGCCGAACGAGTCGCAGGCATCGGCGCGCCCATGGAGCTTCTGAAACGCGCGATTGACCGAGCGGCGCCCGGTGCCACCAGTGACGATCAGCGTGCCATCGATGTCGAACAGCGCAACGGTAGGGCGACTCATGCGGCCGGCAGTGTGCGCGGAAAACAGCGCCTTCACCACCGCGAAGCGCGCTGCTGACGCGGAAAACTGCAGCCGCGACCGGGCGTGTTAGACTTCACCGAACGCTATGGAGCTGCCCAACACAGACGTGAGACGCGGCCTGGTGAGCGCATATGCCTTAGTGACCGAACGTTTGGCGTTGCTCGATGGCCCGAGCGCGCGGCCACTGGTTCTGCCGAACGGAAACTATTTTCCCGATCTGTTCACCGGGGATGAAGCGAGCGTGCAGCGCTTGCTCGATCGGCTGCTCGCGCACGCGGGGCTGTCGGACATGGCCGTCGTGGCGCAGTTTTGGAGGCAAGGCGAGGACGACGCGAGCTGCGGCACGGGCGCCTGCGGGAGCTGCGGCCCAACTCAGGCGGAGCCCGAGTCAGTCGAGCGCCTAGTGGACGCGGGTGATTTTTGGCAAGTGAACGTGCTGCCGGCTGAAACGCGGCAACCCGTCGCGCTGAGCTCCGCGCTGTGCCGAGCAGTCGCGCTGGCCGTGTTGCGTGAAGCCGATCACCCGCCCACGAATCTGGAGCTGGATTTAGCCGTCGACCTGACCGCGGTCGGGCTCGGCTTTGGCGTGCTCTTGCTCGAGGGCTCGCACATGTACCGCAAGTCCTGCGGCGGCCCGTCGATCGGCCGCGTGACCGCGCTCGGCCCGAGCGAGCTTGCGCTCGTGCTCGCACTTTCGGCGCTCGTGAACGAGCAGCCGCTGCGCAAAGTGAGCAAACACCTGTCGCCCACGCAGCAAGAGGCATTGGCCGAGGCCAAGGCCTGGGCGGACTCGAACCCCGCGCTCGGCCCGTTGCTCAGACAGCACCCGGAGCGCGCGATCCGCGGTGAATTCGAGCTGCGAGAGCCAGCGTCCTGGCTCGGACGTTGGCTGGGCAACAAAGCTCAGCGAGCACCGCGCGCCGAAACGGCCGGCACGATCGAAGAGCTCGAAGCCGCCTTGCAAAGCGCAGCCCGGCCGCTGCCCGCGCCAAAGCCGCCGGACCCGAAGCTCGAAGAAATTCGGCGCCTCGTGGACGAAGCGCTCAGCGAATAGCGCTCGGCCTCGTCAACCGCAGGACGCTAGCGAGCAAAACCAATTGATCGACGCGAAGGACTGCCCGCCCGCACTGACTTCGAGATAGTTGAAGCCACCGATAGGCGTATACGTGGCCGCGACGCCGCAGGTGGCCGCAACGCCGTTGACGGTGAGCGTGCGACCGTCGAAGTTCGAGCAGTCGACCGTATTGAACTTGTCCGTCGTGCGCAGGCACACGTCACCCGACCCCAAGTTGCCGGAGCTGCCGCCCGTGACGTCCATCGGATTCGCGCACGGACCCGTGCTGGTTCCGCCGGCGGTGCCCAGCGCGCCGCTCGCACCACTGCTACCGCTGGCCGTTCCGGCGACGCCTCCGGAACTAGTTCCAGAACTGCCGCCAAGAGACGCGCCCGCGGAGCCCGTGACACCGCCCGTGCTCGTGCTGCCACCGGAGGCTCCTGCCGTGCCGGTGCTGCCCGAGATACCGCTGCTGCCCGAAATGCCGCTGCCACCGCCGAAGGCGAGCTGACCCGTCCCAGCCACGCTCGAAGAGCCCGCGCTCGAAGACCCGGTCCCCGCGGTCACTGAGCTGTCGCCACCGCTCGGGACGGTCACGTCACCGCCGCTCCCGCTGTCGGGCGTGCTCGTGTCACCGGTGCCCCCTGCCGGAGCAGCCGAGTCCGTCGCGGTGGCGCAAGCGACCGCTGAACCTAGAACCAACAGCGCACTAAGACTTTGCCACTTGCTCATGACACTCCACACCGTTGCCGTAACTGGAACTGATAAGCCGGAGCCCGTCACATAGCATGTCCCGAGTCACGTGCGGCTCGGGACATGCGTGAATTCAGCGTCACGTCGCGGGCGATTGCGACAGCTACTCACCTCTCACAGCGCATTACACATCTGCGCGTCCACCCGCCCGATTCGTAATGAAAGCGCCCTAACGAACCAATTGCTCACGAACGCATCGAGCGCGTCACAACTCCGTGGGGTTATCGAACCTGAGGCTGGAGCCACCAGCGGGCACACATCGCGCGGGCCCTCACTCGAGCGCGAAAAAGTCGCGAATCGCATGCAGGATGCGACTGCTCTCACTAGTGAGAC
>DATHOI010000579.1:0-2676 GCA_035485095.1 Polyangiaceae bacterium
CCGTTTTCCGGAACACAAGGAAGTGTGGATGATGAACGCCGCCGGCCCGAACGGCCAGGTGGATCTCGCGCCTCTCGTGCAACTCGGGGAACGGATGCAGAGGCGGACCCGGGACGCCGAGGAGCTCTATCGGAACAATCCGCTTAGCGTCTGGCTATTCGGCCGCGCGCTGGGAGAGGATGAAATCTGTGCCGCGATTCACCTCGCTGCGTCAGAACAAGCGGTTCGTTGTTGCGTCGGAAGCGAGGCCGAGGATCGGGCGTCACTTGCTGCATTTGACGCCGCGAGCGAGGTCGTCGTCGACTCAACAACAATCGCGACCATTTTGCTCCTCGATCATGTCGATATCCTCGAGTCGTTTGAAAAGCAGATCGTTCTCTCGCACGGAACGTTTTTCGCTCTGACGGCATTCGCTCGGGGAGCATCAAAGGCGGAGAAGCCTGAGCGAGTGTCCATCGATCGTCAGCGGGGACCAGCCTTCGTTACCGCGCCGGCAGAGGTCAAAGCCAGGGCAGTAGAGACTGCGACTCGCCTCGTGAGTCTCGCGTCGAAGCGATGGCGCATAGTCGCCTGTCGCGAGCTCGCCGAGCTCCCGCAAGAGCAGCGCAAGCGTCTCTTCGAGGTATTCGGAGAGGCGGCGGTAGAAAGCGCAGCGATCGCATCGGCGTTGCCCCGTGTGTTGTGGAGCGACGACGCCGTCGTGGGGGCGATGGCGAGCCAGCAGTTCGGCGCGAGGCGCATCTGGACGCAAAGTCTGTTCCGGCGGCTCTTATCCTCCCGCGCCATCGACGAGGAGGAGTATATCAGGGCGAGCGCCGGCCTGGTCGCTGCCCGCTATCACTTTACGAGCGCAACACCGGAGATACTCCGCCGTGCCGCGCAATGGGCGAAATGGTCCCCCGCGCAGGCCCCCATGCCCGAAGTGCTCGGATATTTAACGTCGCCCTTTACGAAGCCGGCTGATGCCGCGAACCTCGGCGCGGCTCTCATCGCCCTTGCGTATCGGGACCCGGCACTCGCGCTCCCGGAGCAGCATAGAACGACAGTGATCGCAATTGCCGAGGCTATAGGGAAGCGTCAGGATGGGCCGCGCAGCGTACGACTGATGCGCGCCGTCCTGGAGCGCTCTTTCGGGCTCGACGTTGTCGGATGTGCGGACGCCCTTCGTACGTTGGTGGTGTGGAGTGCGGAGTCCGAGCGACGCGTTCGCCTCTTGAAATGAACTAAGGCCCGTGCGCCGCCCAGCTCATCGGGCCGTCGCCAAAGTCTGCTGCCGCCGGTGCACTTGCTAGTGTCCTGAGTCAGAAGTCATCCGGAATTTTCCGTGGCCTGCTTCTGTTCGCAGAGGCATGCCGAGAGGGAAAGCAGTTCACATTGTCCTGTCCGCCGATGAGCGAGCGTCGCTTGAGCGGCATGTGCGCCGTCGCAAGAGCGCCCACTCGCTCGCTCAACGGTGTCGAATCGTGCTCCTGGCGGCCGAAGGGCTGACCAATCTCGCGATCGCCGAGCGGGTTGGCGTTGGGGGCGACACAGTCGGCATCTGGCGTCAGCGCTTCGCGAGCAAGCGCCTTGAAGGGCTCTATGACGAGCCGCGCGTCGGGCGGCCCCGTGAGATCGGCGATGAGCAAGTCGAGGCGGTGGTCGTCGCGACGCTCGAGAGCAAACCGCAGGGTGCGACGCACTGGAGCACCCGCAGCATGGCCAAGAAGATGGGGCTCACCCAATCCGCGGTGAGCCGCATTTGGCGCGCGTTCGGCCTGCAACCGCATCGCACCGAGGTCTTTCAGCTTTCTGCCGATCCGCAGCTCGTCGAAAAGGTTCGCGATGTGGTCGGCCTCTACCTCAACCCGCCGGACAATGCGGTTGTGTTCTGCGTCGACGAGAAGACGGCGGTGCAAGCCCTTGAGCGGTCGCAGCCGCTCCTGCCCCTTCAACCAGGGCAGCCCGAGCGGCGTTCCCACGACTACTTCCGCCACGGCTCGCTGGATCTGTTCGCCGCCCTCAGCGTAACACGCGGCACACTCGACGAACCTCCTGCATCGTGCGATCGTCGCGGCCGCGCTCGCGCCGATTCCAGAGGCAGGCCACGGCGCGCGAGGGAGGCCAACGGCGACGACCTCGACGTGACTATCGTCGGCATCGGTGTCCTCCGTTACGCACGGGACGAGGTGTCCCCGCGGCGGATCGGCCAGGCTCTGTTTGCGCATCGGCGAGCGGACGCCTGGCAGGCGCTGCAACCGTGCGTCGTATTGGACGCGACGGTCGGGTCGCATGCGTGGGATCTCGCCGACGCGGACTCCGACGTGGATCGGCGCGGCGTGTTCGCGTTGCCCTTCACTTGGACCCAAGGCCTCGTTGCGCCGCCCGAGGACCTCGCCAGTGCCGATGGGAGCGCGACGTATTGGGCCACCGGCAAGGCCATTCGGCAGGCCCTCCGTGCGGATCCGAATACGCGCGAAGCGCTGTTTCTGCCGAACGCGCGGCCGCTGGACCCGATCGGTGAGTGGATCCTCGCGGCGCGCGAGGCGTTTGTGTCGGTCGAGATCTACGGAACCTTCGGGCGCTATGCGCTCGGCCAACTTCGACGCCCTGAGCAGGGCCTTCGCCTCGCCGAGCACCGGACGCTCGTGCTCGAGTGGCTGCGCGATGACCCAACGCTGACACTCGATGCGGTCG
>DATHOI010000580.1:0-11788 GCA_035485095.1 Polyangiaceae bacterium
TGCCGGTGCGGTGGGCGCAGCAGGCGGGACATCCCCACTCGGGGCTGACGCCGAAGGTGCCGCAGGCGGCGCCTGAGGCGATGGCGCGGGAGCTTGCGCAGACGGGGCGGGCGCGGGCGAAGGAGCAGGATCATCAGGGGCCTGTTGCGCGCGCGCGCTCCTGACTTGGCACCACTGAACGGCAACAACGGTGGCAACCGTGAAGAGTGCGTTACGTGGGCGCTCGCTGAGCCTGAACGTCGTCCGA
Organism: Polyangiaceae bacterium; assembly: GCA_035485095.1. Taxonomy (GTDB): domain Bacteria; phylum Myxococcota_A; class Polyangia; order Polyangiales; family Polyangiaceae; genus PMG-095. Next base: position 248 of record DATHOI010000580.1, read on the forward strand.
TTCTTAAGCACGAGTGTCCTCTGGTTGGTGTCGGTTTGCGACAGTTGGCCGCAGCCAAACAAAATCCCGACGCGATGTCCACTAAAATAGACATTACTCTTCCCCTGTGCTTGACGATAAAGATTCGCTAGACGATCTGTCTTTTAAATGAGACACCTCGGTACCCATCCAAAGAGAAGAGAGGCTGAGATGAGCGACCCCGTTTTGTCCCGATCCGCGCACGAGTCGGAAATCACCGAGCTTTGGTACTCACGCTGCGGCGCCGCCACGGCGTCCGCGATCGCCATTCGCAAGAACTGGTTGCAAGGTGAGTTCGAAAAGGGCGGTACCGTGCTGCGTTCCCTGCGAGATTCAGCAGATCTCGAGCTTCAGAAGTCGCACTACCATCATGGGCTGTCTGGCCTTTTCCGCGAGGGTGGCAACATCCCGCCGATCTGGGCGCGTGCGGGTGGCGCCGACACCGCAGTCGTGGGCATCACCTGGCTCGACGAGTACCAGGGCATCCTCACTCGCGTCGGAAGCAAGATCCGCGACGTGGCTGATCTCGCCGGCAAGCGGCTCGCGCTGCCCATTCATGCCGACCAGCTGATCGACTTTCAGCGCGGCGCGGCCCACCACGGCTTCGTGACAGCGTTGCACCTGGCCGGAAAAAAGCCCACGGATGCTAGTTTCGTCGACATCCCGGTGCCGGCCCGGGCACCCGGGGCCGCGCGGCGCAACGCCTACTACGCCGAAGTCGACGCGCTGCTCGCACACCAAGTCGATGCGATCTTCGTGCGCTTCGCCCGTGGTGCTCGACTGGCAAAGGATCCGCGCCTCGAGCAAGTGATCGATCTCAACCAGCACCCGGATCCGCTCGTGCGCGTGAACAACGGCACACCCCGCCCCATCACCGTGGACCGCCCCTTCCTCGAGCAGCACCCCGACTTGGTAGCACGCTACTTGACGGTATTGCTCAAGACCGCAGCCTGGGCGGAGACGCATCGCGCTGAAGTGCTCGATCTGCTGCGCACCGAGAGTGACGCGGCGACCATCGAAGACGTGCTCGCCTCGCACGGAGCGAGTGTCCATCGTTCCTTCACGCCGAAGCTCACGCCGGAATACGTGCTCGGCCTCGAGACGCAGAAAAATTTCTTGCGCGACTTCGGTTATCTGAAGGCCGATTTCTCCGTGCTCGCGTGGCTCGCAGAGGAACCTCTGCGCGAAGCGGAGCAGCGCCTCGAAGCGGGAAGGAAGGCGTCGTGAGCTCGCAGCGGCGGAAACTCGTGCTGAACGTCTTCTTTCAGCGCTTCGGGCACCATCCGGAGGCCTGGCGTCACCGCGGCAATCGCGGCTCGACCGGTCGACCCGACGTGGACTTTTGGGTGCGTCTCGCGCAGCACGCCGAAAAAGCCAAGTTCGACAGCTTCTTTCTCGCGGACTTCATCGGTCGCTCGGGCGAGGGCCTCGCTACGCAAGCCGCTCGCGGTGGCAGCTACCAATTCGAGCCGTTCACGTTGCTCTCGGCAATCGCCGTGCTGACACGGCACATTGGGCTCGTAGCCACGGCGAACACGAACTTTTCGCACCCCTACAGCATCGCGCGTCAGTTCACCTCGCTCGATCACCTCAGTGGCGGTCGCGCGGCGTGGAACGTGGTCTCGTCCTTCGGCGACGCACCCGCGAAGAACTTCGGTGTCGCCGACGGCCGCACACACAGCGAGCGCTACGAGCGCGCGGCAGAATTCGTGGATTTGACCAAGGCCTACTGGGATTCCTGGGAGGACGACGCGTTCAGCCAGCCCAATCCGGCAACGGCGCAGTTCTTCGATCCGCGTGACGCACACCCGCTCGCGCATGAGGGCAAGTACTTTTCCTCGCACGGGCTGCTCGACATGGCGCGCCCAGTGCAGGGTTACCCCGTGCTCGTGCAAGCGGGAAATTCGGAGACCGGCCGCGAGTTCGCCGCGCGCGTCGCCGAGATGACTTATTGCTCGGCGCAAACGTTGGATGACGCGAAGGCCTACTACACGGACGTGAAGAGCCGCATGGCCAAATTCGGGCGCGATCCGGATCAGCTCAAGATAGCGCCCGGCTTGTCGGTCGTCGTCGGTGTGAGCGATCAACAAGCCCAAGACCGCTTCGGCGAGCTGCAAGAGTTGATCGATTTCAGCAAGGGCGTGAACCTCGGCGGCACCGATCTCACCGGCTATGATCTGGACGGTCCACTGCCGGACCTGCCCGAATCAGAAAACGGCAAAGGCCGCTTCCGGCAGCTCGTCAGCTTGGCTCGCCGTGAAAACCTGACCATTCGCCAATTGGTGTACCGCTTCAGCACCTCGCGCGGGCACTTGCAGGTGCACGGCTCAGCCAAGACGATCGCCGACAAGCTCGAGGAATGGTTCGTCGAGCGTGGCGCGGACGGCTTCAACGTCGTGCCGCCGCTACCGCCATTCGAGCCTGGAGGCTTCCTCAGCTTCGCGAATGAAGTCGTTCCGGAGCTGCAACGGCGCGGGCTCTTCCGCACCGAATACGAAGGCCAAAACCTGCGCGAGAACTTGGGTCTCCGTCGCCCCGCAAATCAGTTTACCGCCACGCGCGGTTCGAGTCGCGTCGAAGCCGAGCCACTCAGCGCCACCGGGTGAACCGCGAGTGCAGCGCTGAGCCGGCTCGACACGACTCGGCTCAGCGCTGCACGTAGCGCCCAGCAAACGCGAACTCGCGCTGCAATTTGCGCCCGGTGGGCGCCTCTTTCGCGGCCAAATCTGCCGGCAACTCACTCGCTGACGTCGGAAAGCCGACGGCGATTGCCGCTTGCGATTCGAATTCGTCCGGCGGAACGTCGAAGGCTTCGTACGTGAGCTCGTGCAAAATGCCGCCCATCGCGCGCGTCTTCAAACCGAGCCGCTCGGCTTGCAGCGCGAGCGAGAGCCAGGCGGCGCCAGTGTCGAAGGCGCCAGTGCGCAACGGCTGCCGCGTCTCGGCATGAATCTTTCGGGCGAACACGAAAATCAGCAGCGGCGCGCGCCCGGCCCAGCGACGATTCGAGTCTCTGAGCAGCAAACGAGCACGCGCGAGCTCCGCTTCCTCGCTCGCATAAACGAACAGCCACGGCTGAGAATTCGAAGCGGACGGCGCCCAGCGCGCCGCTTCGAACAGTGATCGGCGGAGCTCCTCCGAAATGGGCCTGTCGGACAGCGCGCGGCTCGACCAGCGCTCGACGAAGATAGGGTCGATCGCGGCTTCCGGAACCCGGGAAGGCGTGACCAGCACAGACACTGATTCGGCATTTGCCATGCGTTACCTCGTGGAGCGACACTATGTGCCCCGAATGTCTCTTATGATAGACATCGCCTACACGGACGGCAAGCGTGAATGCGGTTCCTTCGACACAACTTCCATCTTGGGCGATACATTTCCGTTGGCTTGGAGCCTTCATCCAAGTTAGCGGACGGAAGCGCTGCGCTCTGGTGACTGCAGGTCGCTCTGCAATTGCGCTTCATTCGCGCAGAGCCCAGGGTGACCCCGCTTTCGAGCGGCAAGTCGCCGCGTGACTGGAGAACATCAGATGAACGCACCGAACGCTCCGCTCAGCGCTGAAGGCGCTCGCCAGTTAGCCAACACGACAAAAACCCCACCACAGTGGGCGGGCACTACGCCTCGTTGGTTGGTCAGTCTCTTGCCCTGGACACCGGTCGAAGCCGGCACCTACCGCGTCAACAAGGTGGTGGACGGGAGTGAGGAAAATATCGGCATCGAGTGCAGCCCGAATGACGGAGACGAGCTGCCCAAGGCGCTGATCGACTATCAGCACGAACCTCGAGAGTACACGCTGAGCACCGTCACGACGACGCTCGACGTTCAAACTCGCATCTCGGATCTGTATCGCAGCCCGATGGATCAGGTGCGCGAGCAACTGGCCGTGCTGGTCGACATGGTGAAAGAGCGCCAAGAACGCGAGCTGATCAACAACCCGAACTACGGGCTCCTGAGCCACGTCGTGCCGTCGCAGCGCATCTCCACCCGCACTGGCGCGCCGACGCCGGACGATTTGGACGAGCTCATCACCAAGGTCTGGAAGGAACCGGCGTTCTTCCTCGCGCACCCGAAAGCGATCGCCGCTTTCGGTCGCGAGTGCACCCGGCGCGGCGTACCGCCACCAACCGCCACGCTGTTCGGCTCGCCGTTTCTCACCTGGCGCGGTCTGCCACTGATCCCGTGCGACAAGCTCGACGTGAGCCCGAACGACTCCGGCAAGAACACGACCAATATCTTGCTCATTCGCACGGGCGAGAAGAAGCGCGGGGTGGTTGGGCTATTTCAACCTGGGATCCCTGGCGAGGTGAGCCCGAGCCTGTCCGTCCGCTGGATGGGTATCAACGACCGCGGTGCGGCTTCTTACCTGATCTCGCTGTATTGCTCTGCGGCCGTGCTCGCGGATGACGCGATCGCTGTGTTGCAGAACGTGGATATCGGCAACTATCATGAGTACAAGTGAGCTGAACCGCGCCGAGCCCGAACTCGGGTCGGCGCTCGGCACGACCGACTTCGCAGGTTTGGCGGGCGAGGTCGCTCGCCTCGCCAACCAGTTCTTCTCGGGCTCTCCGGTTGCGGCAGCAACGAGCGCGGGGTCGACACCAACCACGATTGGAACGCTGCCCGCCGTCGCAGGACCGACGCCCGTGACAGGCCCGCTCCCGCCGCCACGTGTCGGGCCGAGCGCGCTCAACGTGGGGAGTGGTGGAATGTCTGCGGCTCAGACGCAGCCCCCCATGCCGGGGTTCATGCACACGCCGCCGCTCGCGGCGAGCCCGATCCCCAAGGAGTCGGACGTGCGTCCCGCGCCGACCTTGCTCGCCGAATTCTTCGGCGGCCCCACGCCGCTCGAGCTCATGCTCAGCGCGGATTCGCGTTCGCCCAGCGCGACGCCCTATTTCTTAGAGCACGCGGGGTTGCCCGAGCCCGACCGTATCAACGAACCGCGCCCCGCATTGCCGACGAGCGTCGCCCCAGCCGGAGCGTACAGCCCCGAGCTCGTTCCGGACCTCGGCGTTGCGCCGGGTATCTTCGACGCGCACGCGATCAAGAAGGATTTTCCGATCCTCGAGGAGCGCGTGCACGGCGACAAGCCCCTGATCTGGTTGGATAACGCGGCCACGACCCAAAAGCCGCGCGCCGTGATCGAGCGCTTGAGCTACTTCTACGAGCACGAAAACTCGAACATTCACCGCGCAGCCCACACCCTCGCGGCGCGCGCGACCGACGCTTACGAAGGCGCACGCGAGCGGGTGCGCCGCTTTCTCAGCGCGCCCTCGGTGAAAGAGATCGTATTCACGCGCGGCGCGACGGAAGCGATCAATCTGGTCGCCCAGAGCTGGGGCCGGCGCAACATCGGCGCGGGGGACGAGATCGTGCTCACCGTGCTCGAGCACCACGCGAACATCGTGCCCTGGCAGCAATTGGCGGCGGAAAAGGGCGCCAAAATCCGGGTCGCGCCCGTCGACTCGAACGGACAGATCCTGCTCGAAGAGTACGAAAAACTCTTCAACCCGAGGACACGTCTCGCAGCCTTCACCCAGGTCTCGAACGCGCTCGGCACCATCACACCGGCGCGTGAAATGGTCGAGATTGCGCACCGACACGGCGCCCGCGCGTTGGTCGACGGGGCTCAAACCGTGTCTCACCAACGCGTCGACGTACAAGCGCTCGACTGCGACTTCTACTGTTTCTCGGGGCACAAGGTGTTCGGCCCGACCGGCATTGGCGCGCTGTTCGGCAAAGCCGAGGTGCTCGAGCAGATGCCACCCTGGCAGGGCGGCGGCAACATGATCGCCGACGTGACGTTCGAGAAGACCGTCTACCAGCCGCCCCCGTTTCGCTTCGAAGCGGGCACGGGGAACATCGCGGACGCGGTCGGGTTGGGCGCAGCGCTCGACTACGTCATGGCGCTCGGGCTCGACAACATTGCGCGCTATGAGCACGAGCTACTCATGTACGCGACCGAAGGCTTGTGCCGCGTGCCGGGGCTCACGTTGATCGGCACCGCGCCCGACAAAGCTGGCGTCTTGTCTTTCGTGCTGGACGGCGTGCGCAGCGAGGACATTGGTGCGGCGCTGGACAAAGAGGGCATCGCGGTGCGCTCCGGCCATCACTGCGCGCAGCCGATCTTGCGGCGCTTCGGGCTGGAGAGCACGGTGCGGGCCTCGCTCGCCCCATACAACACGAAGGAAGACATCGACGCGCTCGTGGCGGCGGTTTCGAGGCTCCAAACCGGCCGCCCGCGCGGGCTGTAAGCGCTTCGGCTCGCAACGGGTCGCCGCGTTTCGTCCTGCATCGTGAAATTTCGTCTAACGCCGGCACCCCTTCAGAACCGCGCAAAACCACAGCTAATTCGCAGAGATATGCGAGGGTAGCAGCACCCTCGCCGGGGGATTGGGGGTACCTCCCTCTTGTAAAGTCACGAACGTCTCCTATAGTAGACTTCGTGATTAAGACATTGTCCCCCCAGCAGGCGCAGGAACTGATCACGCGCGGCGAATGCGATGTCGTCGATGTTCGCGAGCCGCGCGAGTGGTCGCGAGGCCATGTCCCAGGCGCCCGCTTGGTCCCGTTCGACCGCATTCGGCAAAGCCCAAAGTCAGCGCTCCCTCGTGACGGCGTGATCTTCGTGTGCGCGGCCGGCGTTCGCAGCCAAGCCGCAGCAAAGGTGGCCGAGGAGTCCGGGCTCTCGAACGTCTACAATCTGAGCGGCGGTACTCGCAACTGGGTCAACGCCGGCTTGCCGCTCGTCCACGACTAAAACCGGTCGCGTCAACCTGCCTGATTGGTGTAGGTCATTACCAAATACAGGGTGGTGGTGCGCAAGCCGGGGTTGCGATACGAGTGCGCCACGTCCGCTTCGAAGTAAATCGCGTCCCCCGTGCCGAGCTGATGCCGGGTGGTGCCGACCGTGAGCTCGAGCGTACCCGCGGTAACGACTAGATTTTCGGTCGTCCCCGGAGCATGCGCGTCGGCGGATTCCAGCGAATTTGCCGCCAAATTGAGCTCATAGAACTCGACATTGCGCGGCTGATCGAATGGAAATAGCGCGCGCGACGTGAAGCTGCCGTCTTGGGACGTGAGCAACTTGGCATGCTCTTTCAGGACCAACGCGGCGCGATTCGCGGCACGCTCGGTGATCAGCGTCGAGAACGGCACGTCCAGCGCGCGAGCGATCTTCCACACGACGTTGATCGTCGGTGTGCTCTGGCCGAGCTCGATCTGACCGAGCATGGCCCGACTGACGCCGGACGCCTTGGCCATGCGTTCCAGCGAAAGCCCGCGCTTGACGCGCAAGCGGCGCAAATTCGCGCCGACGATCGGCGTCAAGTCGGCGGCGTCCTCCTTCTTCGGTGCAAGCACGCTCGGCACTGCTTCTTCGACCGGTGGCGGATCGGTTTTTGGCAGCAGGCCACGCCCCAGTTCGGCGCCGCTCGCCGCGTCGACGCGATCGGTCACTGTACGTTCTTGTCTGCTGAAACCCATGCGCGACTACTCCGTACTGCTTGCCGGTGGCGGCTGAGCTCCGCGACGCGACGCCGTCACTGCTTGACGGATAGAAATTGTCTACTATAGTGGACTTCACCCGGCAAGAGTCGAATGGAGAATCCGAAATGAGCCTACACATTGGCAGCCTCGCCCCAGACTTCAGCCAAGAGTCCACCGCGGGGCCCATCACGTTTCATCACTGGCTTGGCAAAAGCTGGGGCGTGCTGTTCTCGCACCCGAAGGACTTCACGCCCGTGTGCACGACAGAGCTCGGCCGCGCCTCGCTGCTCAAGGAAGAATTTGCCAAGCGCGGGGTGAAGCTACTCGCGGTCAGCGTCGATGATGTCGCCTCGCACCTCAGGTGGGCAAGCGACATCGAGGACACGCAAGGGGCCGCACTGAATTTTCCGATCCTGGGTGACGCGGACCGCAAGGTCGCGCGGCTCTACGACATGATTCACCCGGAAGCCAACGACACGCTCACGGTGCGCTCGGTGTTCGTCATCGATCCGAACCACAAAATCCGGGCAATTATTACGTACCCAGCCAGCACGGGCCGCAACTTCCAAGAGATCTTGCGGGTGATCGACTCATTGCAATTGACGGACAGTCACAAGGTAGCAACCCCCGCGGACTGGCAAAATGGTGATGACGTGGTGATCCTGCCGAGCTTGCAGGATCCGGCGGAGCTCGCGCAACGCTTTCCGAAAGGGTTCCGCGCGCTGCGCCCCTACCTGCGCCTCACGCCGCAGCCGAACCGCTGAGCAACGCCAGTGGCCCCCTACACAGACTGTCGCGACCCAGTCCGAGCCGAACGCGCTGCGCAGTCAGCGAGAACGTTCGCTTCGGACTGGGGCGCCGCCAAACCGGCGAGCTGTACTTCCTGAGCGAGTGTCTTCGCTCGCTCAGCTGTTTCGCTGATAGCGAATCACGTTGAAGCAGCGTGTCTCGTGCGTCGAGCGGTTCTCGTATACGTGCGAGACGTCTGCTTTGAAGAAAATCGTATCGCCGGGCAAGAGCTCGTATTCCGCGTCTTGAACGGTGAGGCGCAGTGCGCCGGTCTGCACGACCAAGGTCTCCACTGTTCCGCGGCTATGCGGCTCACTCCGGTGCACGGCTTTCGCCAAGAAGCGCAGCTCATAGATCTCGAGGTCCGGCGACGAGCCACCGGGCGAAAGCAGGCGGCTCTCCATCCGGCCATCCCCGCTCTTGAGCGGCGGCGTGTCACCCGCTCGCAGCACTTTGGCGGCTCCATCCTCCTCGACTCCCAGCAGCTCGTGAAACGGCACGTCCAAACCGACCGCCACCTTCCACAGCACGGACAGCGTCGGGTTGGTGCGCGTGCCCTCGATCTGCGACAGCGCCGCGCGGCTCACTCCGCTCCTCGATGCCAAGTCGTCCAGCGATAGCCCGCGTATCTTTCGGAAGTGCTTCAAGCCGTCCGCGACTCGCCGCGCCACCTCTGCCGCGCCGAGCTCGTCGCCTGCCACGCTCGCCATTCGCGGCCGCCCACGCTGCGCCGCACTGGCGTCGACCTCCGCCGCCCGACGCTTCGTCGGCGCGTCCGGCTTCTTTCGTGCTTTCGCTGCCATGACGGCGTTTTTAGTCGGTTTGCTCAGTGACCGTTATTTCTTTTTTGGACGCCGCTCACACGAGCTCGTTTCGGCCAAGCGCGCGCGTGGCGCCACCGCTCGTCGCTTCGGTCTTGAAGAAGGACTCCATCAAATCGATTGAGCCTGACCTGCCGTAGGTCACGACTGGCAACGATCGTGTGATGCGCCCGTGCGGGCAGTCATCCACCTCTCGGGCCAAGTGGAGCAACGTCGGGGCGCAGGGCGACGACTTCAAGATTCGGATGCGCGACGACGACTTCGCCGACGGCACGACCTTGCTCACCGCTACGCTAGCTCACGCGACGCGCAGTAGTCCGCCGACGAAGCGTCACTCCGTCCCCTTCGCGAAAGGGACTGCTACTTTCCGAGCGCGCCGAACGTGGTGGCCCGTGGCTTGCTGCGGTGGTTCGGCGTCTCCTGGCAGGTCTGCCCCGCTTGCGCCGACTTTTGGGCTGAGGCAGCGTGATTCCGCGAAGGAATCGTCGCCGTGGTGGCCATCGACAGAGTTATCGCCGCGCCTAGTACTGCAATATTTGTCATGAATCGACCTCCTCATGACAAACATGAATTGCTTTTGAAATGTAGCAAGACAGGCATTTGTCATACACGCCAGGCGGCCGGATTGCCTTTGCGTTGCGCGGGCTTGGCACGGCGGACGCGCGCCCGCATGGCGGGTAACTGCAAGGTTACCGCAGGCGACGGTCAACCAAGTCCCCAGAGCAGAAGGCAGAGCGTGCGAGCGGAGGTCATTCAATAGCTAGTCGGCGCCCGATCGAATCGGCTCGCTGTTGAAGCTCGCTTCGCTTGGGCTCTTCATCGAGTGCTCCACGGAGATTCAGATTCGGCGAGCGGACACGAGTAGGCGACGCCGAACGCTCGGCCCTGCCAACCATTGCTCCCCATCCTGTTCCAAGTGATCCCTTGGACAAGGACGTAGTTTCCGCCGCGCACGACCACTGCCGACTTCAGCCGAGTAAACGCTTCTTGCTCGGCAAGCGCGCGCGGTACGTTCGATCGCGGGAAGGTCCCGACCGCGGTTCCCAATTGGACGCAACCCCGCGGGCTGACGCGAGGCAGAACACCGAGCGCAACCTCCTCCGCTTCGTGTGCCGACAAGAATTGAGGGCCACCTTGAGGTGGCATCGTGCAACCGCTCAACCCGAGCACCGCGCCAGCCGCGCGGACGAGACTGGATCGCCAAACCCATCCACGCATCGAAGCTCGCCCCAAAGCAACGCCCGTACCAGTAGGTTTTTACGGGTCAATCTTGCCAGAGCGATCAACAACGCCCCGTTTCGCCAGGCGCCAGCGGGGCGACGGCAACGGGCGCTTGCTCAATAGATTCTCAGCTGCATAACGACCAAGTGGACATCGGCGCGAACAGCGCTGGCACCTGCCATATCGCCGTGACTTTCAAAAGCGGTGCCCCGGAGTACGACACGGACGTGACGTTGGTGCAGCAGTACACGTCCGGATGCCAATGTGATCCGATGCCTACTTCCTCGGTCGCTGTCCCAGAGTTGGATGGTGGCGAAGCTGGCGCTCAGTGAGTGGCGTCTTAGCGAGCCGATTTCGAGACTTGAACTCGACCTGCAGTTTACGAACAGGGAGACGACGCGAGGCGTGGGTTCCCGTAGGACAGCGGAAGAACGGGATTTTTTGACACGTGGAGACACGCGGCGCGCTTCAAAGTTCGCCCTTTCCACGCAGTTACCGCGCACGGGCCGCTCAGCTGCAAGCTGCGCCAGTGATATGCTTGCACCATGGCAGCGCACGAAATCGACCAACTACTCGCAGCGCTTCGAGGGCTTGCGCCCGCGAAGCGGCGTGAGCTTTTGGAGCTTGCTGCCGAAGAGCTCCCGGACGAAGTTGTCGACCCGTTCGCGCTCATCGGTAGCTTCGCCGATGAGCCGGAGCTAGTCGACGCGATTTGTGAAGACGCGATGCACACTCGCGAGCACAGTCAGCTCCGAGTCCCGTGACTGAAGCGCTCGTTGACACCGACATCCTGTCCGAGCTGATTCGCGAATCAAGTTCGCCGCTGAAGAAGCTCGCCTGACGGGCATCATCTACGGAGCGCTCGAACGAACCGGAGCTTCAATCGGCAGAGCCGACCCGATGATCGCGGCGACGGCCCTCGTGCATGATCTGACCCTTGGTCACGGGCAACGTTATCCGATCCGTCACATCGAGTTCAGTAGCATTGCCTTTGGACTGGTAGCCGAAGCGCTGCAACAAAATCCGACCTTGACTGTTCCACTCTACGGCGAAGTTCTTCTCGACGCGATTGAGGCAAGCTTTGTATCTGACCCGCGAAAGGCGATTCTGTACGCCGCGATCGCGGTCGAGGTCATGGCGTCAACAAGGCTCCAAGAGGCGTTCGATGAAGCTTCAGTCGAAACGCCAGACAACCTAAGGCTCA